>NZ_JBQEOF010000021.1:34907-109907 GCF_052044995.1 Roseateles sp. 22389 | reverse complement strand
TCTTGCAGAGATGTGAGAGTGCTCGAAAGAGAACCTGGACACAGGTGCTGCATGGCCGTCGTCAGCTCGTGTCGTGAGATGTTGGGTTAAGTCCCGCAACGAGCGCAACCCTTGTCATTAGTTGCTACGAAAGGGCACTCTAATGAGACTGCCGGTGACAAACCGGAGGAAGGTGGGGATGACGTCAGGTCATCATGGCCCTTATGGGTAGGGCTACACACGTCATACAATGGCCGGGACAGAGGGCTGCCAACCCGCGAGGGGGAGCTAATCCCAGAAACCCGGTCGTAGTCCGGATCGCAGTCTGCAACTCGACTGCGTGAAGTCGGAATCGCTAGTAATCGCGGATCAGCTTGCCGCGGTGAATACGTTCCCGGGTCTTGTACACACCGCCCGTCACACCATGGGAGCGGGTTCTGCCAGAAGTAGTTAGCCTAACCGCAAGGAGGGCGATTACCACGGCAGGGTTCGTGACTGGGGTGAAGTCGTAACAAGGTAGCCGTATCGGAAGGTGCGGCTGGATCACCTCCTTTCTAGAGAATGACAAGACCGCCAGGTGGCTTCGGTTGCCTGGGAGAGTCGAGTCCACAAATAGCGAGTTCAGCGCGCCCACACTTATCGGCTGTAGACACACAACAGTGAGTGAGAAAAACGCGTGAGCCTGGCGAGCTGGCCTTGCCGGTTGGCGCGATGCAGGGGCACGCAAGAGATGCGTGGGTCTGTAGCTCAGTCGGTTAGAGCACCGTCTTGATAAGGCGGGGGTCGCTGGTTCGAATCCAGCCAGACCCACCACGAGGATCGACAAGATCTTGGGGGATTAGCTCAGCTGGGAGAGCACCTGCTTTGCAAGCAGGGGGTCGTCGGTTCGATCCCGTCATCCTCCACCAATCACTTCACAGGGTGGCAAACCACAGCGTCAGGAATGGACGCTGTGGTTTGCCAGTCTCGACTTTGAAAGTCGGCTGTTGTTCTTTAACAATTCGTAGAGTCGAATCAGCGTTGCTGGCGGAAAGCTGGCGCTCGTAAAGGGGCGCTCGGCACCGTGCCGCCAGCGACATTTGATTGCGTCACCAGACTTCAACTCTGAAATTCAGAGAAGAAATTGAAGAACGGCGAAAACGCGTGATACTCAATGAATGCTCGAGTTGTCGAGCATCTGTCCTTGACGACATCTGAGGATGTCAAAGTTATAGGGTCAAGTGACTAAGTGCATGTGGTGGATGCCTTGGCGATTACAGGCGACGAAGGACGTGATAGCCTGCGATAAGCTTCGGGGAGCTGGCAAATAAGCTTTGATCCGGAGATTTCCGAATGGGGAAACCCACCTCGTTTAGAGGTATCGCACACTGAATACATAGGTGTGCGAGGCGAACCGGGCGAACTGAAACATCTCAGTAGCTCGAGGAAAAGACATCAACCGAGATTCCGAAAGTAGTGGCGAGCGAAATCGGAGTAGCCCTCGTGTTTTAGCAGTTGGCATATCAGAACGGAATGGAAAGTCCGGCCATAGCGGGTGATAGCCCCGTATGAGAAATGTCGATTGTGGAACTAGGCACGAATAGAGTAGGGCGGGACACGTGAAATCCTGTCTGAATATGGGGGGACCATCCTCCAAGGCTAAATACTCGTAATCGACCGATAGCGAACAAGTACCGTGAGGGAAAGGCGAAAAGAACCCCGGGAGGGGAGTGAAATAGATCCTGAAACCGCATGCATACAAAAAGTAGGAGCCCGCAAGGGTGACTGCGTACCTTTTGTATAATGGGTCAGCGACTTACATTCAGTGGCGAGGTTAACCGAATAGGGTAGCCGTAGAGAAATCGAGTCCGAATAGGGCGAATTAGTCGCTGGGTGTAGACCCGAAACCAGGTGATCTATCCATGGCCAGGATGAAGGTACCGTAACAGGTGCTGGAGGTCCGAACCGACTAGTGTTGCAAAACTAGCGGATGAGCTGTGGATAGGGGTGAAAGGCTAAACAAACCTGGAGATAGCTGGTTCTCTCCGAAAACTATTTAGGTAGTGCCTCAAGTATTACCTTCGGGGGTAGAGCACTGTTTAGGCTAGGGGGTCATGGCGACTTACCAAACCTATGCAAACTCCGAATACCGAAGAGTACAGCTTGGGAGACAGAGCACCGGGTGCTAACGTCCGGACTCAAGAGGGAAACAACCCAGACCGCCAGCTAAGGTCCCTAAAATTGGCTAAGTGGGAAACGAAGTGGGAAGGCTAAAACAGTCAGGATGTTGGCTTAGAAGCAGCCATCATTTAAAGAAAGCGTAATAGCTCACTGATCGAGTCGTCCTGCGCGGAAGATGTAACGGGGCTAAGCCAGTTACCGAAGCTGCGGATGCACAGTTTACTGTGCGTGGTAGGAGAGCGTTCTGTACGCCTGTGAAGGTGGGTCGTGAGGCCTGCTGGAGGTATCAGAAGTGCGAATGCTGACATGAGTAGCGTTAAAGGGGGTGAAAAGCCCCCTCGCCGTAAGCGCAAGGTTTCCTACGCAACGTTCATCGGCGTAGGGTGAGTCGGCCCCTAAGGCGAGGCAGAGATGCGTAGCTGATGGGAAACAGGTCAATATTCCTGTACCGATCAATAGTGCGATGTGGGGACGGAGAAGGTTAGCTCAGCCGGGTGTTGGATGTCCCGGTTCAAGCCTGTAGTCGTGCCTGGTAGGCAAATCCGCCGGGCTTAGATGAGGGGTGATAACGAGTCTGCTTGCAGACGAAGTGAGTGATACCCTGCTTCCAGGAAAAGCCACTAAGCTTCAGCTATTGACGACCGTACCGCAAACCGACACTGGTGCGCGTGATGAGTATTCTCAGGCGCTTGAGAGAACTCTGGAGAAGGAACTCGGCAAATTGACACCGTAACTTCGGAAGAAGGTGTGCCTTTAGTAGGTGAAGCCCCCGCGGGCCGAGCCCAATGAGGCCGCAGAGAATCGGTGGCTGCGACTGTTTATTAAAAACACAGCACTCTGCAAAGACGAAAGTCGACGTATAGGGTGTGACGCCTGCCCGGTGCTGGAAGATTAAATGATGGGGTGCAAGCTCTTGACTGAAGTCCCAGTAAACGGCGGCCGTAACTATAACGGTCCTAAGGTAGCGAAATTCCTTGTCGGGTAAGTTCCGACCTGCACGAATGGCGTAACGATGGCCACACTGTCTCCTCCAGAGACTCAGCGAAGTTGAAATGTTTGTGATGATGCAATCTCCCCGCGGAAAGACGGAAAGACCCCATGAACCTTTACTGTAGCTTTACATTGGACTTTGAACAGATCTGTGTAGGATAGGTGGGAGGCTTTGAAACCTGGTCGCTAGATCAGGTGGAGCCAACGTTGAAATACCACCCTGGTGTGTTTGAGGTTCTAACCTTGGCCCGTTATCCGGGTTGGGGACAGTGTATGGTGGGCAGTTTGACTGGGGCGGTCTCCTCCCAAAGTGTAACGGAGGAGTTCGAAGGTACGCTAAATACGGTCGGAAATCGTGTTGATAGTGCATTGGCATAAGCGTGCTTGACTGCGAGACTGACAAGTCGAGCAGGTACGAAAGTAGGACAAAGTGATCCGGTGGTTCTGTATGGAAGGGCCATCGCTCAACGGATAAAAGGTACTCTGGGGATAACAGGCTGATACCGCCCAAGAGTTCATATCGACGGCGGTGTTTGGCACCTCGATGTCGGCTCATCTCATCCTGGGGCTGTAGCCGGTCCCAAGGGTATGGCTGTTCGCCATTTAAAGAGGTACGTGAGCTGGGTTTAAAACGTCGTGAGACAGTTTGGTCCCTATCTTCCGTGGGCGCTGCAAGATTGAGAGAGCCTGCTCCTAGTACGAGAGGACCGGAGTGGACGCACCTCTGGTGTATCGGTTGTCACGCCAGTGGCATCGCCGAGTAGCTAAGTGCGGAAGAGATAACCGCTGAAAGCATCTAAGCGGGAAACTCGTCTCAAGATGAGTCTTGCCGGGGCCTAGAGCCCCCTGAAGGGTCGTTCAAGACCAGGACGTTGATAGGCTGGGTGTGGAAGCGCAGTAATGCGTTAAGCTAACCAGTACTAATTGCCCGTGCGGCTTGACCCTATAACTTTGACAGTCCCATCGACGTCAAAGACAGGTGTCATGCGAATAACCGTTCTTCAAGCCTGAAGACGCAATCAAATCAAAAGCTGATCTCGACTCTACCGAATTGGGCTTGTTGCTCCGTCTTCCCGACGAGCAGCGGCCAACCAGTCAAGCCTGATGACCATAGCGAGTCGGTCCCACCCCTTCCCATCCCGAACAGGACCGTGAAACGACTCAGCGCCGATGATAGTGCGGATTCCCGTGTGAAAGTAGGTCATCGTCAGGCTAATATCCCGCAAACCCCTCGATTGGAAACAGTCGAGGGGTTTTTGCTTTTGGGATGCCGCTCTGCGGCATCTCTCCGATCGTCAATGATGCGCTGAACACCCGGCCGACTTTCGGGGGATGCGATGGCCCCTTTTGTGGGGCTGTGTTTTCAGTCTTGCGCGAAATAGACTGCTTGCTCGTCCGGGATTCCGAGGAGCGAGTGTGTATCGAGCACGAAAGACAGCGAGCTTTTTGCAGCTGGCGCTACTGGCATTGTTTTCGATCGGCGCGTCCTGTAACGCGGCCGAAATTGCGTCCGTTTCTCCTCAAGGAGAAATCGCTACGGTTCAGAACGTTGTCGTTCGTTTCAAGGCTGAGGTCGCACGTATCGGAGATCCCCGATTGCCTAGTCCTGTCGAGCTGCGGTGCGACGGCATCGACGTCGCCGGCACAGGTCGATGGACTAACGAGCGCGAGTGGATCTTCGACTTCTCCCGTCCATTGGCCGCCGGCGCGAAGTGCGTTGTCACCGCGCGCGCCGATTTCCGCCCCACCGCGCGCGGAGCGACACCGGGCTGGTCCGGCGCTCAACAGTTCATGTTCCAGCTGAGCGCGCCAACCGTGCGACAGGTGAGGCCATGGGAAGGCGGGCGTATTGAGGAGGATCAGCGTTTCCTGCTCCAACTGTCCGGAACACCGCGCTTGGACACGGTCGCGCCCAACATGTGGTGCGAATCGAAGGCACTTGGTGAGCGCATTCCCGTGGAGCTGCGGCCGAATGCGGAGCGCGATGCAGCACTTCGAACCGTCGGGCAGCGGCATACCGACAGCGAGATCTGGATTCTTGTGGCATGCAAACGACCGCTGCCCGCAGGCGCGGATGCCAGTCTCGTTTGGGGGCCCGGGATTGCTGGCGCATCCAACGCGGCGGTACGTACACGTGGGGAGCGGCGGTTGCACTTCTCCGTGCGTCCTCCCCTGACGGCGGACTTCTCTTGTGAACGTGAGCGCGCGAATGCGCCGTGCCTACCGGTGCGTCCCCTGTCGGTGTCCTTCTCTGAGCCGATCGTCAGAGAGCAAGCGCTCAAGGTGAGGTTGAAGGGCCCCGACGGCGTCAGCCTGTCGCCGGTTCTGTCGACGGACCAGGATCAGGATTCGACGAACGCGTTGTCCTCGCTGCGTTTCCCTGCGCCACTGGCCGAACAGCAGGACTATGTCCTGGAATTCCCTCCCGGCATCAAGGACGAGAGTGGCCGAGCGCTCTCGAATGCTGCGAGTTTTCCAATGAAGATCCGGACCGCCGCGGCGCCTCCCTTGGCCAAGTTCGCGGCGGCTCCCTTTGGCATCGTCGAGTGGGAATCCAAGGGCCCCAGCCTCGTGCCCTTGAGCATGCGGCACGTGCAAGCGGATCTGCAACCGCGTTCTGGCGGACATCTACGCATCAAGCGCATCAGCGACGACGTCGACATCCTTCGTTGGTACGGTCGGCTGCACAAGCAGAACGAATGGGAAGACCGCAAGTCCGAATGGTTGAAGGGCGCGGCGGATCTGCAGTCGATGACGGTACCACCGCCGAATCCGGACAAGGCGATCGACGTGATCGGCGTTCCGCTGTCGCAACCGGGCTATCACGTGCTCGAGCTGAAGTCGCCGAAGCTCGGACAGTCGCTGCTCGACCCCGTCCAGCCGATGTTCGTCCGGACCGGAACCCTGGTCACCAATCTCGGCCTGCACTTCAAGCTGGGAAAAGACGACAGCCTCGTCTGGGTGACTTCGCTCGATGGAGGTCGCCCGGTCGAAGCGGCGCAGGTGTCGGTGTATGACTGTCGGGGCAAGTCCCTGTGGACGGGGCGGACCGACGCGCGAGGACTTGCAAGCATCGATCGCCCCAACCTCGATGCAGATCGAGGGCGTGGCGAGTGCATTGCCGAGTCGGGGCTCTTTATCACGGCGCGGCTTGATCAGCCTGGTAAGCCGCAGGACATGGCCTTCATGTTCAGCGGTTGGAGTCGTGGCATCGAGCCGTGGCGTTTCAACGTGCCCGTCGCCTGGGGTTCTGAACGCGCCGCACGGGCGCACACGGTGACCGATCGGCCTCTCCTGCGGGCCGGTGAGACGGTCTCCATGAAGCATTTCTTCCGTCTGGAGACGGTCCAGGGTCTCTCCGACCCTTCCGCGGATCAACTGCCAAACAGGCTGAGGATCCAGTTCGAAGGGACGGGCGAGGATGTCGCCTCGCTGGACCTGCGCTGGGAGGGGGCACGCTACGCCGTGAGTTCCTGGAAGGTCCCCGCGGACGCGAAGCTGGGACGCTATCGCTTCGTGATGGAGCGCAGCGGCGAAACGTCGGGACCGCGGAGTTGGGACAGCGGCGGCGTGAAGGTGGAAGAGTTCCGCGTGCCGCTGGTCGATGCGCGACTGATTCCACCGAAGTCTCCTGCCCCCGGTGCGCAGGAGCAATCCTGGGCGGCGCAATTGAACTTCATGGCCGGTGGTCCGATGGCCAAGGCGGCGACCGAGGTGAGTGCGCTGTTGCAAGCTCGATGGGCCCAGTTTCCAGGATTCGAGGACTTCGTGTTCGATCCTCCCTCCGCGCAGGGGCCGGACAGCGGGAGCGAAAGCGACCCGGGTGATGACGAAGCTCCAGGCGGTCCGGCCGGCACGAGCCGGTTGCTGCTCGACAAGCTCGCCTTGCAGACCGACGCGAAAGGCGGGATCCAGTTCAAGGTGCCGCTGAAGGGCACCGTGGACCGGCCATCCGAGCTGCGCGTGGAGCTGAACTACCGGGATCCCGATGGCCAGACGCACACGCGTGCGGCTTCGCAAGTCGTGTGGCCGGCGAACGTGGTCGTGGGCCTGCGCGCACCGAGCTGGGTCGCCAACGGACAGCCCTTGCAGATCCAGGCGGTGGCGCTGGACACGAACGGCAAGCCGCTCGCCAATCAGAAGATCAGCGTGGGCGCGCGTCAGATCCAGACGCTGAGCACGCGCAAGCGTCTGGTGGGAGGCTTCTACGCCTACGAGCATCAGCGCCAACTGAAGGACCTGGGAGAGCTCTGCAGCGGCAAGACCGACGCCATGGGACTGATGCGCTGCGAAATCAAGCTGAAACAGGGCGGGCAGGTCGAACTGCTCGGTTCGGCGACGGACGAGGGGGGCCGCACGGCGCGCGCCGCTCGCTCGTTGTGGGTGACGCGAGCCGGCGAACTGTGGTTCGCCCAGGACAACGACGACCGCATCGACGTGATCCCGGAACGCCGTCGCTATGAACCGGGCGAGACGGCACGCTTCCAGGTGCGCATGCCTTACCGGGAGGCGACCGCGCTGATCACGGTCGAACGCGAAGGGGTGCTCCACAGCGAGGTACGGCGGCTCTCGGGGCGTGATCCTTGGCTGGATTTGAGGATCGACCGCAATTGGACGCCGAACGCCTACGTCGGCGTGATGGTCCTTCGGGGGCGGTTGCGTGACGTGCCCTGGTATTCGTTCTTCTCCTGGGGATGGCGCGAGCCGGTCAACTGGTGGCGTGAGTGGCGGGCCTCCGGCGATTACCAGCCGCCGACGGCCATGGTCGACCTGTCCAAACCCTCCTTCAAGTTCGGCATGGCGGCGATCGAGATCGGGCAGGCCAAGCATCGTCTGCAGGTCGAGGTGGTGCCTCAGCAGCCCCAGTACGGGGTTCGCCAGAGTGCGCAGGTGAAGCTTCGGGTCACGCAGGATGGCAAGCCGGTCCCCGACGCGCAGATCGCTTTCGCCGCGGTCGACGAAGGCCTGCTGGCCTTGGCACCGAACCCGAGCTGGAAGCTGCTGGAAGGCATGGTCCAGAGCCGCGCCTGGGGCGTGACGACAGCGACCGCGCACAGCGAGATCGTCGGTCGGCGCCATTACGGGCGGAAAGCGGTGGCGGCCGGTGGTGGAGGTGGCTTCGCCACGCGGGAACTCTTCGACACGCTGTTGGCCTGGCAGCCGGTGGTCAAGCTGAACGCGCAGGGCGAAGCCCTCGTCCAGGTGACGCTGAACGACTCGCTGACGCGCTTTCGGCTGGTTGCCGTCGCGGACGCGCCCGGGCAGCGCTTTGGCACGGGGGAGGGCAGCATCAACGTGAGCCAGGACCTCCAGCTGCTCTCCGGCCTGCCGCCGCTCGTGCGCGAAGGCGATCGCGTCCAGGCCATGGTCACGGTGCGCAACGCGACGCAGCGCGCAATGGACTTGCGCGTGAGTCTCAAGGGTCAGGCCAGCCTGGAGGCCGGGGAGCAACCGGTGCCGACGGAAGCACGCCTCGTGAAGTTGGCGGCGGGCGCTGCGCAGGAAGTAGGTTGGGACATCGTGATCCCCGAAGGCGCGCAGCGCATCGTCTGGGAAGCGCAAGCCGAGGAACAGGGCGGCGCGCGAGCCAAGGACGCCATGCGGACGACGCAAGCCGTCCAGGCGGCGGTGCCCTTGCGGGTGCTCCAGGCGACGCTGCGTCAACTCGATGGTCCGCTCAGCCTTCCCGTCGCCGCTCCCGCCGACGCCTTGCCGGCGCAGGGCGTCAAACGTGGCGGACTGCAGATCGGGCTTCAGCCTCGGCTGTCGAGCGCGCTGCCCGGCGTCAGGCGCTACTTCGAGCAATACCCGTTCACCTGCCTTGAGCAGCAGAGTTCGCGATTCATCGCCTTGCACGACGACGCCGCATGGGCGGGGCTGATGGGACAGCTGTCCAGCTACCAGGACAGCGATGGGCTCTTTGCCTACTTCCCGCTGTCGCGCCATCTCACCCAGGGGAGCGACGTCCTGACGGCCCATCTGCTGGCCGCCGCGCAGGAGTCGGGGCGCGCCCTGCCTACGACGCAGCTCACCAAGGCCCTCGACGGCCTGGCCGCCTTCGTGGAGGGGCGCATCGAACGTCGGCATTGGTCGCCTCGGCCCGACGAGGAACCGCGGCGCATTGCCGCCCTGGCCGCGCTGGCGCGCCACGACAAGGCGACGGTGCGGCAGCTGGGGACGGTGGACGGCCGCAACCTGCCGAACTGGCCCACCAGCGCCGTCATCGATTGGTTGGTGCTGCATCAGAGGATGGCCTCGGCGCCGGACCGCGCTGCCCAGATCGCTGCGGCGCAGAACCAGTTGCGAAGCCGCTTGAGCTTCGCGGGAACCACGTTGCGTTTCGTCAACGAAGAGGGTGATGCCTGGTGGCTGATGGGCAGCGGTGACGCCACGGCGGCGCGCGCGATCCTCGCGCTGGTCGACGATCCGGCATGGAAGGAGGACCTGCCGCGGCTGGTCGTCGGCGCGCTCGCTCGTCAGGAACGAGGGGCCTGGTTCAATACGACCGCGAACCTCTGGGGGGCCCTCGCATTGGAAAAATTCTCCGCTCGCTTCGAATCGCAGGCGGTGAAGGGGCGAACCGAGGCCAAGCTCGCCACCGCTTCCGCGACGCTGGACTGGACAGGCAATCCCGGTGGCGGCGAACTGCGTCTGCCCTGGCCCGCTTCGGGCGAGGCCACCTTGTCGGTCCAGCAGTCGGGCGAGGGCAAGCCCTGGGCCACGATCCAGGCCTTGTCGGCCGTTCCCTTGAAAGCGCCGCTGAACTCGGGATACACCGTGAAGCGGACCGTCACGGCGGTGTCTCAGAAGGCGGCGCCGCGTTGGTCGCGTGGCGACGTGATGCGAGTGCGGCTCGAGGTCGAGGCGGCGGCCGACATGTCCTGGGTGGTGTTGAGCGATCCGTTGCCGACCGGCGCCGCCGTTCTCGAGGGCACGATCGACAGCCAGGGAGAACGCGCCGAGGGTGAGGCCTGGCCCGATTTCATCGAGCGCAGCTTCAGCGCGTGGCGGGCCTACTTCGGCTATCTGCCGCGCGGTCGACATGTGCTGACCTACACGGTGCGCCTGAACAATGCCGGGCGCTTCCAGATGCCGACCACACGCGCCGAAGCGATGTACTCGCCCGACCGGTTCGGCGAGCTGCCCAACGCCACCTTGGAGGTGGCGCCTTGAACGGGGCCGGCGACTGCTCGCGCGCCCGCTTTGCACGAGCGGCGAAGCGGGGCGCTGTGTTTGTCGCCGGCTTGGTGGGACTGTTGGGAGGCGCCTGCGCCCAGACGCTGCCCACCTTCGCGCAGACGCGCGCCTCGCATCCGGTGTCGGACTTCCAGTTGCTGGACCGACGCGGCGAGGTCCTGCAGACGGTCCGCTTGGATCCGAAACGCCGCGTCCTCGCCTGGGTGCCGGTCGAGCACATGTCGCCGTCGCTGTTGCGGGCCATGCTGTTGTCCGAGGATCAGCGCTTTTACGAGCACAGCGGCGTCGACTGGTCGGCAGTCGCCTCCAGCGCCTGGGCGAACCTATGGAACACGCGTACGCGTGGGGCCTCGACGGTGACGATGCAACTCGCGGGTCTGCTCGACGAGGACCTGGCGCGCCGGGGGGGCCGCAGTTTCCGGCAGAAGCTGGGGCAGGCGTGGGTGGCTAGTCGCCTGGAGACCCAGTGGACCAAGGCGCAGATCCTCGAGGCCTATCTGAACCGCGTGCCCTTGCGGGGCGAACTGGTCGGCGTGCCGGCCGCCGCGCAAGCGCTTTTCGGCAAGCGGGCGAGCGGACTCGACGCCCGGGAGTCAGCGATGCTCGCCGCGATGCTGCGGGGGCCGAATTCGCCGGTGGAGACGATCAGCGCGCGGGCTTGCGGCGTGTTGCGCGCGATGCGCCAGAGTTGCGATGGCCTCGTGGACGAAGTGGGGGCGGTCCTGCGTCGCAAGGTGCTGACGGTGGCCGACGCACCGCAGTGGGCGCCGCATTTCGCCCGCCTGGCGCTCCAGCCGGGCGGACCCGCGGCGCAGCGCAGCACGCTGGACGCCACCTGGCAGCGGGTCGCCGTCCAGTCGCTGCGGCGGCATCTGGCGGAACTGTCTGGTCGGCAGGTCGAGGATGGCGCGGTCCTCGTGCTCGACAACGCCAGCGGCGAAGTCCGGGTCTGGGTCGGCTCCAGCGGCAGCCAGTTGTCGGAGTCGGCGCAGGTGGATCATGTGCTGGCCCGGCGGCAGCCCGGCTCGACGCTCAAGCCCTTCCTCTATGAACTGGCGATCGAGCGCCGCCTGATCACGGCGGCGAGCCTGCTGGACGACTCACCGGCCCAGATCGCGACGGCGGCTGGACTCTATCTGCCGCAGAACTATGACAAGCAGTATCGCGGCTGGGTCAGCGCGCGGGCTTCGCTGGGCAGCAGCCTCAACATCCCGGCGGTGCGGCTCTCGCTGATGCTCACGCCAGAGGCGGTTTTCGAACGTCTCAACGCCCTCGGGCTGCGCTTGCCCGAGACGGGCGGCTTTTATGGGCCCTCGCTGGCCTTGGGCAGCGCGGACGTCACCTTGCTGGGGCTGACCAACGCCTACAGAGCGCTGGCCAACGGCGGCAGGTATGCCGACCCGGCGCTGCCGGGCGGGCAGCGGGCGGCGGGCGCCAAGCACGCGTCGTCCCGTCAGGTCGCGGACCCCAAGGCCAGCTTCATCGTCGGCGACGTGCTGGCGGACAACAACGCGCGGGCGCTCACCTTCGGCCTTTCCAGCGCGCTGGCCTTGCCGTTCCAGGCGTCGGTCAAGACGGGTACCAGCAAGGACATGCGGGACAACTGGTGCGTCGGCTGGACCAGCCGCTACACCGTGGGCGTGTGGGTCGGCAACTCCAGCGGGGAGGCGATGCAGCAGGTTTCCGGTGTGAGCGGCGCCGCGCCGGTCTGGCGCGAGGTGATGCTGGCCTTGCACGCGGGACGGTTGCCCGAGTCGGTCGATCCCCCCCGCGGGGTGGTCGCTCGGCAGACGCGATTCGACAGCGCGCAGGAGCCGCCGCGCCGGGAGTGGTTCATCGCCGGGACCGAACAGGCGGTGATCCAGTCCGCCGGCACGGCCGTCGCGCTCAGCAATCCCGCCGACGGGGCAATCTACGCCCTGGATCCGGACATCCCGCCGGCGGCGCAGCGGCTTCGTTTCACCCATGAGGGGCGGCTCGAACGCGGCGCGACGGCCAGATGGCGCCTCGATGGTCGCGTCATTGGCCAGGGGGCAACGCTGGACTGGCTGCCGATGCCGGGGCGTCATGAACTCGCGCTGCTGGACAACCGCGGGCATGTGCTGCAGCAAGTCCGGTTCGAGGTGCGCGGTGCGGGGCTGCGAGCACCCACGCGCCGCGGGGCGCCGCAGGCCGGCGCGGGCGCCTCCTCGCCGGGGTGAACCCATCCCGCCTGACCGCAAGTCAGCCGCTCCAGGGCGCAATTCGTCGCCAGCCTCTGGCGGCGAGGGGGCTGACTTTCGATACTCCACCATCGACGCCAAGATCCAGATTCGCGCGGGGAGACCATGCAGAGCCGACAACGACAAGCGCAGACCGCCCACCGGCATCCTCTGGCCCTGCTGGGGGCCGCCCTGCTGGGCGTTGCCTTGCTCCTGCCCGCCGCTCCGGCGCAGGCCAGCGAGGTCGTCAAGCTGGCTCGCCTGCTGATCACCGGCAAGCGGCAGCCCAGCCGTCCGCCAGCCCCCCAGCCCGCGGTTCCCGACCGCAGCACCGACAGCTCCTCCCAACCGCAAGGCCGCGCCTCCGACGGTGACTTGCATGCGCAAACCCAGCGGCGCAGCGCCGAAGGCGCGCTCGTCTCGATGGACTGATCGCACAGGGCGCGCGCCCCGGGCCGGCCCGGACAAGCGGCGCCGCGTGGCGCCGCCTGATTTCATCCCTCGGAGCGTTCCATCACCGGCGGCCGCGGATGCAGGCGCGCCATCGTGAACGCATCGACGTAGCGACCCTCGCGAAGCGCGAAACCGCGCAGACGCCCCTCGTGCTCGAAGCCGAAGCGCTCGTACAAGCGGATCGCCCGCAGGTTGTCGACGAAGACGGTCAACTCGATGCGCTGCAAGCCCAGCCAGTCGTCCGCGTGACGCACCAGCGCGTCCATCAACGCCGAGCCGACGCCGCGGCCGTGCGCGTCCGGATGCACGCCGATGCCGAGCATCATCGCGTGACGACGGCGGGCCTGCGGACCGACCGGATGCAAGCCGGCGGATCCCACCAGGCGGTCGCCATCGAAGGCCAGCAGCACCAGTTCGCCGCTGCTGGTGTCGGGCGCCTTGCCGAAGCGCTCCTGCCACTGCAGTTCCGAGGGGTAAGGCGTCTGCAGCAGCCAGGGTTGCACGCCGGCATGGCCCATCAGCTCGGCATGGGCACGGGCGTCCTCGACGCGCGGGCGCCTCAGCGTCAGGCCATCGGCGACCCGGAGGTCGCGGGGGGAAGAGGGCGGGGTCTGCATCGGGGTCTCCTGGTGGGGTGAAGGACCGAGGGCGGAAAGCGACAAGGCCCGCGGGTAACGCGGGCCTTGTCGGGGGGAGTCGGGGATCCTGGTGGTGGACGTCGAGGTCCGGATCCGTGGGGGGAGGGTCTACCGCGATCGACGCTGCCCCGGCTGGCGTGCGCTCAGGTGCGCATGCATCAGGCACATGCAGCACGGCTGGACGACGACGAAGACGGTGCGGTTCGCGAGGGACATGCGGGCCAGTATCTTGGACGTGCGTCGCGGCCGTCAACCGCGAACTTCCGGCGGCGCCCGGCGGCGAGTGGCAACGGCGCGACAATGCGCCTTTCCCGATTCTCCGCGGCCAGGACCGCGCCTCGTCTTCATGCCTCGACTGAGTTCCGTCGCTCCCGTCCCCGCCGCAGCCGTCGCCACCGAGGCACCGGCGCGTCGCAAGGGCGAGCCGCAGCCGGCCGAGCGCTTTGCGCTCACCGTGGACAAGAGCCCGATCGATGGCCTGGGCGTGTTTGCCGCCGAGCCGATCCCGGCGCGGCTCAAGATCGGCGAAATGCGCGGCGAGATCGTGCCGGTGCGCGAAGCCCGCCGGCGCATCGAGGGTCGACGCCGCATCCACGTCGTCGAGGTGACCGACAAGACGGCGATCGACGCGACGAAGTCCGACTGCGCGCTGCGCCACGTCAATCACAGCTGCGCGCCCAACGCGGTGCTGCGCATCCGGCAGGGACGGGCCGAGTTCTACGCGATCCGCGACATCGCGCCCGGCGAGGAGATCTGCGCCGATTACGGCGAGAGCCATCACGAGGGCCGATTGCGTTGCCGCTGCGGCGCGCCGAATTGCAAGGGCCGGCTCTGACGCTGAAGGCGCGCTGGGCCCTGGGAAGGACGAACCGCGCGGGCAGGCCGAGGCCGAACCAGGCCGTCGAGGCCCCTCCGCCGGCACCATGAACAACGCCGGCGCGAGGCCGGCGTTCGGTGGGCGGTGTGATGTCCGTGGGAGGCTCAGTGCGTCGAGTCGTCGCCCGCCAGGCCGGAGATCGCATCCTTCAGCACCCGCTGCTGCATCCAGAACAGGCGCAGGTCCTGCACGGTGAAGAGCATGTCGTCGATCAGCGCGTTCTGGTCGATGCCGTCCGGTTCTTCATAGGCCTTCTCGATGTAGGCCGCGCGGGGCGTCGAGTCCGCCGCCAGCGTCACCGCCTCGACCGCCTCCAGCATCAGCCGCAGGTCGTCGGCGCCGTCGCCGTCCGGCAGCGTCCAGGCGTGCGTGTCCTCGACCGCCTGCAGGAAGCCTTGGGCCCACATCGCGCCGGGCGCGGGCATGCGCTCCAGCAGTTCGGCGGTGATCGCGCCTTGCGCGACCAACTCGGCCTTGGTTTCCTCATCGAATTCGGAAATCAGCGGCGTCAGGTGCATCTGCTCGGGCGCCTCCAGCAGCGGCTGCGGCTCGAGGCTGTCGCCGATCTCGTTCCAACGCACGTGCAGCGCTTCCATGAACGCGTCGGTCAGGTCCTCCTCGTCCAGGCCGGCGGGCCAGTCCTCGCCGAACAGCGCGTCCATCGCCTGGATCGGCGCGGCGTCCGAAGGGCCGACGCGCAGGGCGGTCAGGTAGCCATCCAGCGTGTCGAGCGTGATCGCCGGGGCATCCGGATCAGCCTGGCCGGCCAGCACGGCCAGCAGCTCGCCGAGGCGCTGCGCGTTCTCGACGTCAATCGAGTCGCCGAACTCGTCGGCCATCGGGGTGTCAGTCATTGCTACTCCAGTTGCATGAAACGACAAGGGCCCGACCGGGGCCCTTGAAGAAGAGGGTTCGTCAGCGCGCCAGGCCGGGCGGTTCGATAACCGCCGCCACCCGGAGTCTGCACCGCTTGTGTGTCAGACGCGTTCGCCGACCCAGGCCTGCACGCTGGCCAGCGCGGCGGGCAGACCCTTGGCATCGGTGCCACCGGCCATGGCCAGGTCCGGCTTGCCGCCGCCCTTGCCGCCGACCTGTTGGGCGACGAAGTTCACCAGCTCGCCGGCCTTGACCTTGCCGATCGAATCGGCCGTCACGCCGGCCGCCAGCTGCACCTTGTCGCCATCGACGGCGGCCAGCACGATCGCGGCGGTCTTGAGCTTGTCCTTGAGCTTGTCCATGGTCTCGCGCAGCGTCTTGGCGTCGGCGCCGACCAGCGTGGCCGCCAGCACCTTCAGGCCCTTGACGTCGACCGCCTGCGACAGCAGCTCGTCGCCCTGCGCGGAGGCCAGCTTGCTCTTGGCGGCGGCCAGTTCCTTCTCCAGTGCGCGGACCTGCTCCAACACGGCGTGCACGCGCGGCTCGAGTTCGGCCGGCGCGGCCTTCAGCGTGCCGGCCACGGCCTGCACCGTCGACTCCAGCGACTGCAGGTAGTGCAGCGCGTTATCGCCGGTCACGGCTTCGACGCGACGGATGCCGGCGGCGACGCCGCTCTCCGCGACGATCTTGAACAGGCCGATGTCACCGGTGCGATGCACGTGGGTGCCGCCGCACAGTTCCTTCGACGAACCGATGCTCAGCACGCGCACGGTCTCGCCGTACTTCTCGCCGAACAGCATCATCGCGCCGCTCTTCTGCGCGTCGTCCAGCGCCATGACGCTGGCGTCGGTGTCGGCGTTGGCCAGGATCTCGGCATTGACGATGGCCTCGACCTTGCGGATTTCCTCGGCCGTCATCGGCGCGGTGTGGGCGAAGTCGAAGCGGGTGCGCTCGGCATTGACCAGCGAGCCCTTCTGCTGGACGTGCGCGCCCAGCACCTCGCGCAGCGCCTTGTGCATCAGGTGGGTCGCGCTGTGGTTGCGGACGGTCTTGGCGCGACGTTCGGTGTCGACCTTGGCGACGAAGCTGTCGCCGACCTTGACCGAGCCCTCGACGACCTGGGCATGGTGACCGAACACGTCGGCCTGGATCTTCAGCGTGTCGTCCACGACCAGGCGGGTGCTCGCGTTGCGCAGCTCGCCGGCGTCGCCGACCTGGCCGCCGCTCTCGGCATAGAAGGGGGTGTGGTCCAGCACGACGACGACGTCGTCGCCGGCATCGGCGCTCTGCACCGCGGAGCCGTCGACGTACAGCGCGACGACCTTGGCGTCCTCGCGCGTGAGGTGCTCATAGCCGTGGAAGGTCGTGGCCGCGCCGGTGTAGGCCAGGCCCTGCGCCATCTTGAACTTGCCGGCCTGGCGGCCGCGGTCCTTCTGCTCCTCGAGCAGGCGGTTGAAGCCGGCCTCGTCGACGGTCACGCCGCGTTCGCGGCAGACGTCGGCGGTCAGGTCCACCGGGAAGCCGTAGGTGTCGTGCAGCTTGAAGGCGGTCTCGCCGTCGACCTGCTTCGCGCCGCCGGCCAGCGCCGATTCCAGCAGTTCCATGCCGGTGGCGATGGTCTTGAAGAAGCGCTCCTCTTCCTGCTTCAGCACCTCGGTGACGCGGGCCTCGTCGCGGCGCAGTTCGGGGTAGGCGTCGCCCATCTCCCTGGCCAGCGCGGCCACCAGCTTGTGGAAGAACGGCGTGCGGGCGCCCAGCTTGTAGCCGTGGCGGATCGCGCGGCGGGCGATGCGGCGCAGCACGTAGCCGCGGCCGGCATTGCCCGGGATCACGCCGTCGACGACGGTGAAGGAGCAGGCCCGGATGTGGTCGGCGATGACCTTCAGCGACGGCGAGTCCTTGTCGCAGTCACCGGCGCCGGCGCCGTCGACGGCCTGCTTGGCCGCGGCCAGCAGGTTCACGAACAGGTCGATCTCGTAGTTCGAGTGCACATGCTGCAGCACCGCGGCCAGGCGCTCCAGGCCCATGCCGGTGTCGACGCTGGGCTTCGGGAGCTTGTGCATCACGCCGTCTTCAGTCCGGTTGAACTGCATGAAGACGTTGTTCCAGATCTCGATGTAGCGGTCGCCATCCTCCTCGGCCGAGCCCGGGGGGCCGCCGGCGACGTCGGGACCGTGGTCGTAGAAGATCTCGGTGCAGGGGCCGCAGGGGCCGGTGTCGCCCATCATCCAGAAGTTGTCGGACATGTAGCGGCCGCCCTTGTTGTCGCCGATGCGCACGATGCGCTCGGCGGGCACGCCGACGACCTTGTTCCAGATCTCGTAGGCTTCGTCGTCCTCGGAATAGACGGTGACCCACAGCTTCTCGGCCGGCAGCTTGAAGTGTTGGGTCAGCAGTTCCCAGGCATAGGCGATCGCATCCTTCTTGAAGTAGTCGCCGAAGCTGAAGTTGCCCAGCATTTCGAAGAAGGTGTGGTGGCGCGCGGTGTAGCCGACGTTGTCCAGGTCGTTGTGCTTGCCGCCGGCGCGGATGCACTTCTGCGCGGTCGTGGCGCGGGTGTAGGCGCGCTTGTCGAAGCCCAGGAACACGTCCTTGAACTGGTTCATGCCCGCGTTGGTGAACAGCAGCGTCGGGTCGTCGCCGGGCACGACCGGGCTCGACGCGACGATCTGGTGGCCCTTGGATTCGAAGAACTTCAGGAAGGTGTTGCGGATCTCAGCGGCTTTCATGCCTGTCCTTTGCTTGATGGGCCTGGCGGTGCGGTGTGGCGCAGACGTCGCTGCGACATGAATCAGTTTGTGTCTTCGCGGGTGCGCGGTTTGCCGGAGAACGGGGCCAAACGCTTGATTTCGCGAAGCTTTCGATTATAGGGAGCCGAGCCCGTTGACGCGGCGTTGACATGGCGGCCGGCATGGCGCGGCTAGGATGCCGGCCTTTCCCGGACAGAGACACGGAGCATGGACATGGCGACGATGGACCCCAAGACCTCCCCGCTGGCACAGCTCAAGGATCCGAGCCTGCTCAAGACCGACGCGCTGATCAACGGCGAATGGGTCGGCGGCGCGAGCCGCTTCGACGTCGATGATCCGGCCACCGGCGCGCTGCTGACGCATGTGGCCAACCTCGGAGCGTCGGAGGCCGACGCGGCGATCACCGCCGCGAACGCCGCCTGGCCGGCCTGGCGGTCGAAGACGGCCAAGGAGCGCGCGGCCATCCTGATGCGCTGGTACCACCTGCTGATCCAGCATGCCGACGACCTGGCGCGCATCCTGACGGCCGAGCAGGGCAAGCCGCTGGCCGAGGCGCGCGGCGAGATCGTCTACGGCGCGAGCTTCGTCGAATGGTTCGCGGAGGAGGCCAAGCGCGTGCGCGGCGAGGTGGTGCCGACCACCGACGCGTCCAAGCGCACCCTGGTCATCAAGCAGCCGGTGGGCGTGTGCGCCGCCATCACGCCGTGGAACTTCCCGCTGGCGATGATCACCCGCAAGGTCGCGCCGGCGCTGGCGGCCGGTTGCCCGGTGGTGATCAAGCCGGCCGAGCAGACGCCGTTGACCGCGCTGGCCGCGGCCGAACTGGCGCAGCGCGCCGGCATGCCGGCCGGGGTGCTGAACGTGGTCACCGGCGACGGCGAGCACTCGATCGCCATCGGCCGGGTGCTGTGCGAGAACGAGATGGTGCGGCATCTCTCGTTCACCGGCTCCACCGAGGTCGGCCGGATCCTGATGGCGCAGTGCGCGCCGACGATCAAGAAGCTGTCGCTGGAACTGGGCGGCAACGCGCCCTTCCTGGTCTTCGACGACGCGGACCTGGACAGTGCCGTCGAGGGTGCGATCGCCAGCAAGTACCGCAACGCCGGCCAGACCTGCGTCTGCGCGAACCGGCTGTACGTGCAGGCCGGGGTCTACGACGCCTTCGTGGCGAAGCTGGCGGAGAAGGTGGGTGGCCTGAAGGTGGGCAACGGCTTCGAGCCCGGCGTGACGCAGGGACCGTTGATCGAGGACGCCGCCATCGAGAAGGTCGAGCGCCATCTCGCCGACGCCGTGGCCAAGGGCGCCAAGGTGCTGGTGGGCGGCGCGCGGCTGCACGACCGCTTCTTCCAGCCGACGGTGCTGTCCGAGGCGACGTCCGAGATGCTGTGCGCGCGCGAGGAAACCTTCGGGCCGGTGGCGCCGGTGTTCCGCTTCACCACCGAGGCCGAGGGCATCGCGATGGCCAACGCCACCGAGTTCGGGCTGGCGAGCTACTTCTTCAGCCGTGACATCGGCCGCATCTACCGCGTGGCGGAGGGTCTGGAGTCCGGGATGGTGGGCATCAACACGGGGCTGATCTCGTCGGCGGAGGTGCCGTTCGGCGGCGTGAAGCAGTCGGGGCTGGGGCGCGAGGGCGGGCACCAGGGCATCGACGAATACGTCGAGACCAAATACCTGTGCATCGGCGACGTCAATCGCTGATGTGGCCGGCGGNCCGGTGCGGTCGCCGTTCCGCGATCAGTGGATCAACGGATCAGCGGACCGGCAGGTCAGCGCGAGCCGGCGCTCGTCACCGCGGGGCCGACATAGGTCCAGTACGTGTTGGCGCTGGACGTCGTCGGGAAGTACCAGTAGCGGCCGTCGGAACCCGTGGCGCGGAGCTCGTAGACCTCCATCGGCAGGCCCGCCTTGTGCGGGTTCAGGTAGCGGAAGCGGTCGCCGATCGCCGCCTTGCGATCATTGGCACCCCAGGACTGGAGCGCGGCGATCCGGCCGTTGGCGGCCAGCGCCTCGGTCTTGTCCGTGCCCAGGTAGACCCAGAAGCGGTTGTTGGTCTTGTCGGTCGGGAAGTACCAGTAGCGACCGTCGCTGCCCAGGCCCTGCAGGCTGAAGTACTCGGTCTGGCGGGTGTAGGGATTCTGGTACTCGTAGACGGTATCCAGCGTGCCCTTGCGGTCGTTGCTGCCCCAGATCTGGACGCGGTCATCGACGATGGTGGCGTCGGGGAAGTGGTGCTTGACGCAGGCCACGTAGTCCCCGGCCGTCAGCGCCGAATGCGGCGTCTGGTAGCCGACCAGCTTGCAGGCGTAGCTGCGACCCTCCGGATTCGTCGGAACCCAGCGGTAGTCCTGCTCCCAGTAGATCGGGGTGGCGCCGGCGCCGCCTTCGTCGAACTGCTTCATGCCCTTGCAGCCGAGCACTTCATCGGCGGGGACCGCCACCTTGAAGTGGGCGGCGAACGCGCGGTAGTAGCTGATCCGGTTCAGCGATTGCGCGACCTCCACCGAGCCGCCGCATTCGACGCCGCCGTTGATGATCTGCGTGGTCACGCCGAAGCCGGGCTTGAGGCCGTTCTCCAGGTCGCGCGCATTGGGCTGCCAGGTGCCGTCGACGACGAACAGCATCGGCGGCTTGGGCGGCTGCGGGTACATGTAGAAGAAGACCGCGCTGGCCAGGTTCAGCCAGGTGTCGGCGACCAGTTCCGGCTTGTCCAGCAGCGGGCGCACGGACCCGAACATCGCCAGCGAGAACGGGCCGTAGTTGTAGTTGTAGGACAGCTGCTTGGCGCCGCGGCCGAAGTAGCTCTTGTAGTCGCCGTTGGCGAAGGTGCCGCAGGGCCAGGTCTTGCCTTGCCAGGTGGCCGGGTTGCACTCGCCGTTGTAGCCGCCGCGCATCTCCTCGGTCCAGCCCATCTCGCGCACCCAGCGCAGGCCCTGGCGCCATTCGGGTTCGGGGCGGTAGCTCTCGTGCGCCCCGGTTTCCTGCGCGAAGTGGGCGAACATCGTCGCCAGGGTCTTGCGGCAGATGGCGTCGGCATCCCGGCCGTCGGTGTAGTCGCCGCAGACCGCCGGGAACTTGCCGATCGCGCGCAGGAAGCCGCCATAGGTGTACTCGGGCGCGCGCAGCGGGAACAGATAGTCCCAGTCGGCGCTGGACATCAGGCGCTCGACGCGCCGGACGTTGGCGGGGTTCGCGCTGCGATTGGGGACGATCGCTTCGACCTGCTCATTGGGCAGCGTGGCGATCGCCCGCTTGATCGCCGTCATGAGCGGACCGTTGGTGAGGCGCGCTTCGTCGGCGAGCAAGGCCGACTGCTTCAGCACGTGGCCACCCGTGGCGCCGTCCGCCGCGACGGCCGGACCCGCGCCGACCAGGAGGGCGGAAGTGGCAAGGAGCGGCGGCACGATCGACCGCGCGAGGAGAGGGAGACGGGGGAAGGAGAGCGTCATGGCTCGGCTCCGTAGTGAGGGAGCCGAGATGCTCGCGGCGCGGGCGGCCGGGCACCATTCCGCCCATCTGCGTCTGTCGGCGAGGGCTATCGCACGGAGAGGTGGGGCACTGCTTCTCCAGGGGGGGCGGCCCGCCACGCGCGCTTCAGGCGCCCTGCAACACGGCCATGCGCTCGGCCAGGTAGTCGAGGAAGCAGCTGATGCGGGAGGCCAGCGCCGTGTTGCGGTAATAGACCGCGTGCACCGGTTGGCGGGTGTCGACGGTGTGCGGCGCCAGCACCTGCACCAGCGTCCCGTCGGCGCGGTCCTGCGTCGTCATGAAGTCCGAGAGCGTCACCAGCCCCTGGCCGGCGAGGGCGAGCTGGCGCAGGGTCTCGCCGCTGGACGCGCTAAGCGTGGCGCTGATCGGATACCCCTCGCCGCCGGACCAGCGCAGGGGCCAGGTGTTGAGGCTCTCCGGCGCGGTGAAGCCGAGCAGCCCATGCGCGCTCAGCTGCTCGACCTTGGTGGGCCGACCGTGCGCCGCCAGATAAGCCGGACTGGCGAGCACGCGCAGCCGGAAACTGCCCAGCGGCCGCGCATGCAGCGAGGAATCCGCCAGCGTGCCGATGCGCAGCGCGACATCGGTGCGCTGCTCCAGCAGGTCGATGATCTGGTCGCTGCTGTTGAGCTCGAGCTCGATCTGCGGGAAGCGTTCGCGGAAGCCGCCGATCAGCGGCACCAGCACATGCAGCATGAAGGGCGAAGCGGCATTGATGCGCAGCCGCCCGGCCGGCTGGTCGCGGCGCAGGGCGAGCTGCTCCTCCGCCTCCTCGACCGAGGCCAGCACCTTGCGGGCGCGGGCCAGGAAGAACTGGCCCTCCTCGGTCAGTTCCAGGCGGCGCGTCGAGCGTCGCATCAGCGTCGTGCCCAGCTTCTGCTCGAGCCGGCTCAGCGCCCGGCTGACGGCCGAGACCGCCTGCCCGAGCTGCTCCGCGGCCGCGCTGATCGAGCCGGCGTCCACGATCGCGGCGAGGACGGCGAGTTCGTCGAGGGTGCTCTTCATGGGCGGGCGCTCCTGTCCAAGGTCGGGCCCGAGGCCGGCCGCGCCCCGGGGATCACGGCATCATATTTGCGATAGAGGCAAAAATCATTTGGCCGTTCGAGGCTTTTTCTGCAAGGGGCGAATGCGCACACTGGCGCCCCTCGTCCCCTCACCGCAGGAGTCCTCCTCATGCCGATCGCCCTCTGGGCGCTGACCGTCAGCGCCTTCGCCATCGGGACCACGGAATTCGTCATCGTGGGCCTGATCCCGACCATGGCCGCCGACCTCGGCGTCAGCCTTCCCTCCGCGGGCCTGCTGGTTTCGCTCTACGCGCTGGGCGTGGCCATCGGCGCGCCGGTGCTCACGGCGCTGTCGGGCCGCTGGCCGCGCAAGCAGCTGCTGCTGGCGCTGATGCTGCTGTTCACCGCCGGCAACCTGCTGGCGTGGCTGGCGCCCGGTTACGGCGCGCTGGTCGTCGCGCGCGTGCTGACCGGCCTGGCGCACGGCGTGTTCTTCTCGATCGGCTCGACCATCGCCACCAGCCTGGTGCCCCGTGAGAAGGCGGCCAGCGCCATCGCCACGATGTTCTCGGGATTGACCGTCGCGCTGGTCACGGGCGTGCCGCTGGGCACCTTCGTCGGCCAGCATTTCGGCTGGCGCGCCACCTTCCTGGCCGTCGCCGCGCTGGGCCTGGTCGCCTTCGTCGCCAGCCTGGCCTTCGTGCCGCGCCAGCTGGCCCAGCCCGCGCCGGCCCGCCTGCTGCAGCAGCTCGAGCCGCTGCGCCAGCCGCGCCTGCTGCTCGTCTATGCGATGACGGCCGTCGGCTACGGCGGTTCGTTCATCGCCTTCACCTACCTCGCGCCGATCCTGCAGCAGGTCAGCGGCATCTCGGCCAACGGGGTCAGCCTGGTGCTGCTCGTGTATGGCGTGTCGGTGGCCTTCGGCAATGTCTGGGGCGGCAGGCTCGCCGACCGGCGCGGTCCGGTCGGCGCCCTCAAGCGCATCTTCCTCGGCTTGGCCGTGGTGCTGTTCGTGCTCAGCGTCACCGCGCACTCGCCGATCGCCGCGGTGCTGACCGTGCTGGCCTGGGGCGCCTTCGCCTTCGGCAACGTGCCGGGCCTGCAGCTCTACGTCGTCCAGCAGGCCGAGGCCCATGCGCCGAAAGCGGTGGACGTCGCCTCGGGCCTGAACATCGCTGCGTTCAACCTCGGCATCGCCGGCGGCGCCTGGGGCGGTGGCCTGATCGTCGACCGGCTCGGGCTGCTGCACACGCCGTGGATCGGCGCGATCGTGGTGCTCGTCGCCTTCGCGCTGACGGTGCTGGCCGGCCGCCTGGACCGCCGCTTCCCGCTGCCGCGACGCGCGTCGGGCGCCGGTCCGGTCGTCGTCGGACATTGAGCGCGACCGCCCGCCGCCGTCCTTCCTGTTCCTCCCCCGATTTCCCCCTTCTGGAGTTCCCATGACCCCCTCCACCCGCCCCATGCCCGCCCTCGGTCTCGGCACCTTCCGCCTGAAGGACCAGACCGTCATCGACGCCGTCAGGAGCGGCCTGTCGCTCGGCTACCGCCACATCGACACCGCCCAGATCTACGGCAACGAGGCCGAGGTCGGCCAGGCGATCGCCGAGAGCGGCGTGCCGCGCGCCGAGCTCTTCGTGACGACCAAGGTCTGGACCGAATCGCTGACCGGTGACCGCCTGGTCCCGAGCCTGCGCGAGAGCCTGGCCAAGCTGCGCCTGGAGGCCGTCGACCTGACGCTGATCCATTGGCCGTCACCCGGCGGCGCGGTACCGCTGAAGGAGACGCTGGAAGCGCTGCTCGACGCGCGGCGCCAGGGCCTGACGCACGCGATCGGCCTGTCCAACTTCACCGTCGCGCAGATGCGCGAGGCGATCGAGCTCGTCGGCGTCGCGGCGCTGGCCACCAACCAGGTCGAGTGCCATCCCTTCCTGCAGAACCGCGCGGTGGTCGATTTCGCGCGGGCGCAGGGCCTGCACGTGACGGCCTACATGCCGCTGGCCTACGGCAAGGTCATGGCCGATCCCGTGCTGCAGGACATCGCCGCCAAACACGGCACCACGCCAGCGCAGGTCTCGCTGGCCTGGCTGCTGCAGCAGGGCTTCGCGGTGATCCCGTCCTCCACCCGACCGGCCAACCAGGCGGCCAACCTGCAGGCCTTGTCGCTGCGGCTGGACGATGCGGACATGGAACGCATCGCCACGCTGGACCGCGGCGAGCGCCTGGCCAATCCGGACTTCGCGCCCGCCTGGGACTGAGCGGCGCGGCAAGGTCGCGCGAATCGCGGCGGCGGACCGCGTCGCGCCGCGGCCCTGCCGCCAATCCCCTCTATCTGGAACGGACATTCCAGAATCGCTACAGTCCGCCGCATGGCCCGACCCAAGCAATTCGATCCCGAGCTCGCGCTGGATGCCGCGGTGGCGCTGTTCCGCGAGCATGGCTACGCGGGTACGTCCGCCGAGATGCTCACCACCGCAATGGGCATCGGCAAGCAGAGCCTCTACAACACCTATGGCGGCAAGTGGCCGCTGTACTGCGCGGCGCTGCGCCGTTATGCCGACGACGAGACGGGCGAGCACCTGCGCGAACTCAAGGCGGGCAAGACCGGCCTCGATGGCCTGGAGCGGATGCTCAAGCGCGTCGCCGCCACGGCCCACCGGCCCTGCCTGGGCGTGAGCTCGGTCCAGGAGTTCGGCACCGACAGCGAAGGCAGCGCCGAACTGATCGAGGTCCGCGCGCCGGCTGGCCAGGCCTTGCAGACGGCGCTGCTCGATCGGGTCCGCGCGGCGCAGGCCGATGGCGAGCTCTCGGCGGCGCTCGACCCGCGCCAGGCGGTGAGTTTCCTGTTTGCCCAGATCGCGGCGCTGCGGCTGGCCGCGCGCGGCGGCGCGGGCGAAGCCGAACTGCGCGCCCTGGCACGACTTGCCTTGCGGGCTCTGAAGTGAGCCCGCCTTTTTTTTCTTGATTGTGGAACGATTGTTCCAGTAAATGATCCGAGGATCGAAGGAAGGAAGCAGCGATGACGACATTACCCCGGACGCGCCGCGTGGCGCTGGTTTTCGGCGGCTCGCGCGGGATCGGCGCGGGCATCGCGCAGCGGCTGGCCAGCGATGGCTTCGACGTCGCGCTGACCTATGTGTCGCGGCCGGACGCGGCGGAGGCGGTGGTCACCGCGATCGAGGCCGCCGGCGGGCGAGGGCTGGCGATCCCGGCCGACAGCGCCGATCCGGCGGCGCTGCGCGCGGCGGTCGAGCGCGCGGTCGAGCGCCTGGGGCCGCTGGACGCGGCCGTGGTCAATGCCGGCGTCTTGCGCCATGGCACCGTCGACGCGGTGTCGCTGGAGGACCTGGACCTGTCGCTGAACGTCAACGTGCGGGGCGTCTTCCTCGCGATCCAGGCGGCGGTGGCGCAGATGCGCGAGGGCGGGCGCGTGATCACGATCGGCAGCAACACGGCGATCCGTACCGGCACGCCTGGCTCCAGCGTCTACGCGATGACCAAGGCGGCGGTCGCGTCGATGGCCCAGAACCTGGCGCTGGACCTGGCGCCGCGAGGCATCACGATCAACAACGTCCAGCCGGGGCCCGTGGAGACCGACATGACCGCGCCGTTCGCCGATTACCTCAAGGACAAGCTGCCGATGGGCCGCATGGGCCGGCCGGGCGAGATCGGCGCGTTGGTGTCCTTCCTCGCGGGGCCCGAGTCGGGCTACATGACTGGCACGAGCCTGACCATCGATGGGGGGTACATGCTGTGAGGCCTGGGTCGGCGCCTCGCCGGCTTGGGCCATAATCCGCTCCCACCGCGGGCGTCGTATAACGGCTATTACCTTGGCTTCCCAAGCCAATGACGAGGGTTCGACTCCCTTCGCCCGCTCCACCCACGCGCGCCGCTCGTCGCGCGGTGCTGGGTCTCCTCCCTTGGGTTCCGCTGGCTCCCTGGCCCGCCCGGGCTGTCCCCCCGATTTCCCCATTCCGGCTGCCGCGATGCGGACGCTCCCCGCTTTCGGGGCGCTCTCCAGAACCCCTGCGCCGTCCCGGTGATCGATTCATGTTGCAATGCTGAACGTTTCCTGAACGTTTTCTTTCAGCCGTTCCGACATGTCCGCCGCCTCACCGATCGCCTCGCCCGAGCTTTCCGACGATCCCCTGCCCAGCGCCCACACCGGTTGGGCGTTGCTCGCGCTGGCGATCGGCGGCTTCGCGATCGGCACCACCGAATTCGCGGCGATGAGCCTGGTGCCGTTCTTCGCGCCGGACCTGGGCATCGACATCCCCGCCGCCGGCCACGTGATCAGCGCCTATGCCTTGGGCGTGGTCGTCGGCGCGCCGCTGCTGGCGGTGCTCGGCGCCCAGGTGCCGCGCCGCACGCTGCTGATCCTGCTGATGCTGGCCTTCGCCGTCGGCAACGGGCTGAGCGCGCTGGCGCCGGGGTATCACGCGATGCTGCTGTTCCGCTTCCTGAGCGGGCTTCCGCACGGCGCCTACTTCGGCGTCGGCGCGCTGGTCGCGGCGTCGATGGTGGCGCCGCAGCGCCGCGCCCAGGCGGTGAGCCTGATGATGCTCGGCCTCACCGTGGCCACCATCGTCGGCGTGCCGCTGGCCAACGCGCTGGGGCAGTGGGCGGGCTGGCGTTGGGGCTTCGGCGTGGTGACCCTGCTGGCGCTGCTGACGGCGGCCCTGGTCGCGATGCATGCGCCGAAGGACCGCGTCCAGCCCGGCGCCAGCGCGATGCGCGAGCTCGGCGCCAGCGCGATGCGCGAGCTCGGCGCGCTCGGCCGCCGCCAGGTCTGGTTGACGCTGGGCATCGCGACGATCGGCTTCGGCGGCATGTTCGCCGTCTACACCTACCTGGGCTCGACGCTGCTCGAGGTCACCCGCGCCGGCCCCGGCCTGCTGCCGGTGGTGCTGAGCGTCTTCGGCATGGGCATGACGGCCGGCACGCTCGGCGCCGCCTGGGCCGCCGACCGCGCGCTGATGCCCACCGTCGGCGGGCTGCTGCTGTGGAGCGCCGCGTCGCTGGCCCTGTACCCCTTCGCCGCCGGCAACCTGTGGACGCTGCTGCCGGTGGTCTTCCTGATCGGTTGCGGCGGCGGGCTCGGCACGGTGCTGCAGACGCGGCTGATGGACGTCGCTGGCGATGCGCAGACGCTGGCCGCGGCGCTCAACCATTCCGCCTTCAACGCGGCCAATGCGCTGGGCCCCTGGCTGGGCGGGCTGGCGATCGCCGCGGGCCACGGCTGGACCTCCACCGGGTGGGTGGGCGTCGCCCTGGCCTTCGGGGGAATGGCCTTCTGGGCGGCGTCGCTGGCGCTCGATCGCCGATAATCCGCCGCTTGTCTTCAGGAGTCCCGACACATGGCCGACTGGCTGCCGCCCACGCGTTACTGGGTGCTGGCGATCTTCATCGCCTCGGCGCTGTACGCCCATTTCCGCGGTCGCGTCCGCTTCAAGCTGGCCCGCGCGCTCACCGACTTCACCGTGCTGATCTCGCCGATCAACGCGGTCATGTACCTGTTCTCCCGCGCCCCCGCCACGCCCTACCTGAACACGGCCGAGTTCCCCGAACTCAAGCTGCTGCGCGACAACTGGCAGGTGATCCGCGAGGAAGCCCTCAAGCTCAACGACGAGGGCTTCATCAAGGCCGCGTCCGGCTACAACGACATCGGCTTCAATTCCTTCTTCAAGACCGGCTGGAAGCGCTTCTACCTGAAGTGGTATGACCGGGACATGGCCTCGGCCAACGCGCTGTGCCCCCGCACGGTCGAGCTGCTCAAGCAGATCCCCGGCGTGAAGGCAGCGATGTTCGCGTCGCTGCCGCCGGGCGCGAAGCTGGTGCGTCACCGCGACCCCTACGCGGGCTCGCTGCGCTACCACCTGGGCCTGACCACGCCCAACGACCCGGGCTGCTACATCGAGGTCGACGGCCAGCGCTACCACTGGAAGGACGGCGAGGACGTGATGTTCGACGAGACCTTCATCCACTACGCCGAGAACACCACGACGCATCAGCGCGTGATCCTGTTCTGCGACGTGGAGCGCCCGGTCCACTTCGCGCCGATCCGCTGGCTCAACCGCGCCTTCGGCAAGCTGGTGATGACCTCGGCGGCGACGCAGAACCTGGAGAGCGAGCCCATCGGCGGCCTCAACAAGTTCTTCTATCACGCGTACAAGGTGCGCCTGTTCTTCAAGGCGTTCAAGGCGAGATCCCGCCTCGGCTACTACGTCGTCAAGTGGGCGCTGATCCTCGGGATCCTCGCGGCGATCTTCCTCTGATCGCCGACGCGGTGTCCTGATGAACAACGGCCCCTCGGGGCCGTTGTCGTTGGTGGACCGGTGGATCAGGAGGCCGCGGCGGGCGCATCGACCGGCGCATCGACCGGCGCATCGGCTGGCGCATCGGCATGCGCCAGCGCGCCCTGGAGCGCGCCGGCCTGCGGCCCGAACGCGTAGGCATCCATCCCCAGGCAGCCGAAGGTGACGCCCTCGTGGATCCGCAGCGGCGCATGGTCGCGGCCGCCGGCACCGGCGGCGACGTACCAGGGCAGCAGGTGCTCGTCGGTCGGGTGCATCAGCGTCGCATTGGGCGCCTGCGTCCGGTAGGCCGCGAGCGCCGGCCAGTCCCGGGCTGCCGAGCGCTCCGCGAACCAGCGCCGGAAGGCGGCCGATTCCGGCATCTCCGGCACGCCGTCGCCAGCGGCGGTCCCGGTGACCGCGGAGCGCATCAGCAGCCTCAGGTTGTGCGTGATGCTGCCGGTCCCCAGGACCAGCACCCCGTCCGCGCCCAGGCCCTGCAGCTGCTCGCCGAGCGCCATCAGCTGCGCCGGCGACGCGTGCGGCGTCAGCGTCAACGGGATCACCGGCACGTCCGCCGCGGGGATCAGGTAGCGCAGCGCGGTCCAGATGCCGTGGTCCAGTCCGCCGTGCTCGACGACGGGCAAGGCCAGCGTCTGGCCGAGCCGCGCGGCCAGCGCCGGATCGCCGGGCGCGTCGTAACGCAGCGCGGACAGCGCCGGCGGGAAACCGCCGAAGTCGTAGACCGCCTCGTGCCGCTGCGCGCCGAGCAGCACCGCCGCGCGCGCGGTGGTGTGCGCGGAGATCGCCAGCACCGCACGCGGCCGGCCCCAGCCGGCAGCGAGCGTCCGGCCGAGACCTTGCAGGAAGGCGCCGGTCTCGCCGGGTTCCAGCGCGATCATCGGCGAGCCATGCGAGACGAACAGGGAAGGGAAGGGAGGCTTCATGGGGCCATTGAACGCCCGGCGCCCGGCCGCATCGTCAAAACCGGTTGCACGGACTGTTCAAGCCGATTGCATGGCCGTCTCCCCGCGGCAGCAGGCGGGCATGCGGTTCGCTACAGTCCGCGCATGAGCGCGCACCCGTCTTCCCCCTCCGCCGACCCTGCCGGCCCCGCTGCAGCTTCCGCGGCCCGGCCCGCCGCCGATCCGGCCGGCCGGCGTCCGCCGTCCCTGTGGCGTCAGATGTCCCTGCAGACCTGGCGCGATGCGCGCGCCGGCGAATTGCACCTGCTGATCCTGGCCCTGATGCTGGCCGTGGCTGCCGTGTGCGCGGTGGCCTTCCTGTCCGACCGGCTGGACCAGGGCCTGCGACGCGACGCGGCCCAGCTGCTGGGCGGTGACGCGGTCGTCGCGAGCGACCAGCCGACGCCTGCCGCGGTGCGGCAACTGGCCGATCGCCTGAACCTGCGCAGCGTGGACACGCTGAACTTCCCGAGCATGGCGCGCGCCGGCGAGGACCAGGGCGGCGGCAGCCGCCTGGTGGCGGTCAAGGCCGTCGGGGCGCGCTACCCGCTGCGCGGCGCGCTGAGCTTGAAGGACGGTCGCCAGGTCGGTGCGCCGGCCGCCGGCACGGTCTGGGTCGACGCAGGCGTGTTGAGCGCGCTGGGCCTGAAGGTCGGCGATCCGCTGCTGCTGGGCGACGCGACGCTCACCATCGCCGGCGAGATCGCCAATGAGCCCGACCGGGGCGCCGGTTTCCTCAACTTCGCGCCGCGGGTGATGCTGGCGCAGTCGGACCTCGCCGCCACCGCGCTGATCCAGCCGGCCAGCCGGGTCACCTACCGTTTCGCGGTGATCGGCCAGGGGCAGGAACCGGGCAGCGCGGTGCAGCAGTTCACCACGCAGACCCGCCAGCAGATGAAGGACGGCCACTGGCGCGGCGTGCGGCTGGAGTCGCTGGAGACCGGCCGGCCCGAGATGCGCCAGACGCTGGACCGCGCGACCAAGTTCCTGAACCTGGTGGCGCTGCTGGCCGCCTTGCTGGCCGCGATCGCGGTCGCGCTGGCGGCGCGCGAGTTCGCCAACCGCCATCTCGACGACTGCGCCATGCTGCGCGTGCTCGGCCAGCCGCAGCGGCGCCTGGCCTGGGTCTTCACGCTGGAGTTCGCCACGGTCGGCCTGGTCGCCAGCGTGATCGGCGTGCTGCTCGGCTTCCTGCTGCATTACGGCTTCATCGCGCTGCTGGCCGGCCTGATCTCGGTCGACCTGCCCGCGCCCGGCGCCTGGCCGGTGCTGCTGGGCCTGGGCATGGGCATGAGCCTGCTGCTGGGCTTCGGCCTGCCGCCGGTGCTGCAGCTGTCGGCCGTGCCGCCGCTGCGGGTGATCCGGCGCGAACTGGGTCGGCCGAAGATGGGCTCGATTGCCGTGCTGCTGGCCGGCGTGATGGGCTTCGCGGCGGTGCTCACCGCGCTGTCGGCCGATTGGCGTCTGGGGCTGGTCGCGACCGGCGGCTTCGCCATCGCGCTGGGATGCTTCGCGCTGCTGGCCTATGGCGCGGTGCTGGCGCTGCGGCGCCTGGTGCCGCAGGCCGGCGCGCCGCGCTGGCTGCTGCTGGCGACGCGGCAGGTCGCGGCCCGGCCCGCCTTCGCGGTGCTGCAGGTCGGCTCGCTGTCGCTGGGGCTGCTGGCGCTGGCGCTGCTGGTGCTGATGCGCACCGACCTGATCGAGAGCTGGCGTGCCGCGACACCGGTGAACGCGCCGGACCGCTTCGTCATCAACATCCAGCCGGACCAGGGCGCGGGATTCCGCGGCGAGCTCGAACGGGCCGGCGTCAAGGACTACGACTGGTACCCGATGATCCGCGGCCGCCTGGTCGCGATCAACGGCGAGGCGGTGCAGGCCAGCCGCTTCACCGAGGAACGCGCGCAGCGCCTGGTCGAGCGCGAGTTCAACCTCAGCCACAGCGCCGAACTGCCGTCGCACAACCAGATTTCCGGCGGCAAATGGACCGCCGAGGAGCAAGGCGGCGTCAGCGTCGAGCAGGGCCTGGCGGACCAACTGGGGCTCAAGCTCGGCGACACGCTGCGCTTCGACATCGCCGGCGTGCCGGTCGATTCGCGGATCACCTCGCTGCGCAAGGTGGACTGGGGCTCGATGCGGGTCAACTTCTTCGTGCTGTACCCGCATGCGGCCATGCCGGAGCTGCCGGTCAGCTTCATTTCCGCCTACCGGTCGCCGCAAGGCGAGGGCGGCGCCGCGGCGCTTGATCGCAAGCTGGTCAACGCCTTCCCCAACCTGACGCTGATCGATGTCTCGGCTGAACTGCACCAGGTCCAGCAGGTGCTGGAGCAGGTGATCATGGCCGTGCAGCTGCTGTTCGCGGTCGCGCTGGCGCTGGGCGTGGTGGTGCTGCTGGTGGCGGCGGTGGGTTCACGGGACGCGCGCACGCGCGAGTTCGCGTTGATGCGGGCCTTCGGCGCGTCCAGTGCGCTGATGGCGGCGGTGCAGCGCGCGGAGTTGCTGGGGCTGGGTGCGCTCGCCGGTCTGCTGGCGGGTCTCGCGGCGCAGGCGCTGGGCTGGGCGCTGACGCATTACGCCTTCGAGTTCGAATGGCAGTTCAAGCCCTGGGTGCTGATCGGCACGACGATCGGCGGCGCGGTGCTGGCCCAGCTCGCGGGTTGGTGGGCGCTGCGCGGCGTGCTGCAGCGCCCGGTGGTGCAGACGCTGCGCGAGGCCGACACCAACTGATCAGCGCTCAGGGAAGCACGGGCTGCTGCACGGCCTCGCAATTCACCCGGGTCGTGCGGCCGGCGATGGTCAGGCGGCACTCTCCCGCCGGATGGCTGCTGTAGACGGCCGGAGTCTGGAAGCGGTTCCATTGATGGATCTGCTCGACGTCGGGAATCGAGCCCGCCACGCCGGCGACCGCGGTCTGCGACCCCACCACCCATCCCTGCGTGAAGAGGTTGCCGACCACGGTGATCGGCCCCTCCTTGGGCACGCCCCGGATCAGGACGCTGGATCGGTTCGAGGTGCCGAAGCGGCCGAAGTCGAAGACATTGCCGGTGATCTCGACGGATTGCCCGCCAGCGCCGGTCGACCCGGCGTGCATGTCGAACTGGTGATACGCGCCCCTGCCGCCGCCGTTGAGGACCAGGTTGTCCCGGGCCTGGTAGCGCTCGCCGGGCTCTCCGCTGCCGGCAATCGCGTGACGATTGGCGTTGAAGACGTTGCAGTGGATGTCCGCCTGGGCATGGCCGTTCTGGACCACGACGCCATAACCCAGCTGGGAGCGAAGGTTGTCGTGGATGTGGTTGTGGTGAATCCGGTTGTCGACGGATTGCTTGACGCTGACCGCCGCCCAGGGCCAGTGGTAGAGCTCGTTGTTGTCGATCTCGACGCCTTGCGTGCCGGGAAGCAGCTGGATGCCGATGGTGCTGTTGGTGGAGGTGACCTCGCCCGACGGCCCTTCGATGCGCAGGCCGGAGATGCGCGCGCCGCTTTCAACCACGATGACGGGATAGTTGCGCGCGGCGGCATCGACCCATCGGGTGCGCAGCAGTCCGCCGGGGCGGCCCTCGAGGCCGCGGTCGCCGAAGAGCGTCTGCCCGGCGCGCAGCCACAGGGCGGAGGATTGATTGGGCAGCTCGATGGTCGCGTCGCTCGGCACATGGATGTGGCGGGCACCGCTGTCGACGGCGGCCTTGAGCGATGCGAAGTCGCGGGCCGCCACATGTCCCGGCATCTGTTCGGCGCGAAGCGCGGCGCTGTAGCCGCGCCCGCCGCCGAGCACATCGCAGTTCTGGGCCAGCGAGAGGCCGTGGACCAGCCCCAGTGCGAGCAGCACGGAAGCCGATGCGGCGCAGCGCCGGATCGTGGGACGGGAAAGAAGCTTGAATGTGGAGCGCATGGTTCGCTTTCTGCACTTGAAGGGGAGCGCAGTGTGCGAACCGACCTCACTTCCGTCAGTCGCTTCAAACCATCTTCAAAGTCGGCCGACCGACCTCTTTGAGTTGGTCTATTCCCTATAGCGAAAGAGCCTCGGTCAGCGCTGTGCGGCGGCGCGCTCGGCCGATTCGATGGTGTTGACCAGCAGCATCGTGATCGTCATCGGGCCGACGCCGCCCGGCACCGGCGTGATCCAGCCGGCGACTTCCTTGACGCCGTCGAAGTCCACGTCGCCGCAGAGCTTGCCTTCCTCGGTGCGGTTCATGCCCACGTCCAGGACCGCCGCGCCCGGCTTGACCATGTCCGCGGTCAGCACGTTCCGCTTGCCCACCGCCGCCACGACGATGTCGGCCTGGCGGGTGAAGTGCGCCAGGTCCGGCGTCGCGCTGTGGCACACCGTCACCGTCGCGTTGGCCTGCAGCAGCAGCATCGCCATCGGCTTGCCGACGATGTTGCTGCGGCCGATCACGACCGCATGCTTGCCCTTCGGGTCATAGCCGATGAACTCCAGCATCTTCATGCAGCCGTAGGGCGTGCAGGGCTTGAAGCCGTCCTGGCCCACCATCAGCGCGCCGGCGCTGGCGACGTGGAAGCCGTCGACGTCCTTCTCCGGCGCGATCGCCTCGATCACCTTGTGCGCGTCGATGCCCTTGGGCAGCGGCAGCTGCACCAGGATGCCGTGGATGGCCGGATCGTTGTTCAGCGCATCGACCCGCGCCAGCAGCTCCGCCTCGGTCATCGTGTCGGCGTACTTCTCCAGCACCGAATGCATGCCGGCGTCCTCGCAGGCCTTGACCTTGTTGCGCACGTAGACCTGGCTCGCGGGGTTCTCGCCGACCAGCACCACCGCCAGGCCGGGCTTGAGGCCCTTGGCGGTCAGCGCGGCGGCGCGCGTCGCCACCTCGGCGCGCAGTTGCTTGGACAGCGCGTTGCCGTCGATCAGTTGAGCAGTCATGGTCGGTACTCCGGAATCAGAAAAGCGCAAGGGCAGAGGATCGCTCTGCCCGGGGAATGCAAAAGGCCGCTTCGCAGCGGCCTTCGGATGGGACGTCGGATCAGCCCGCCTTGGCGGCCGCCGTGTTCGCGCCGAGCGCGATCTTCAGCAGATCGGCCACGGTGTTGGCGTTGAGCTTCTCCATGATGTTGGCGCGGTGCGCCTCCACCGTCTTGATGCTGATGCCCAGGTCGTCGGCGATCTGCTTGTTCAGGCGACCGGCGACGATGCGCTCCAGCACCTGCGCCTCGCGCGTCGTCAGGCGCGACAGCAGGGCGTCGCGGCTGGCCGCTTCCTGCTGCGTCGCGAAGGCGCCGCGCGCCTGGTCCAGCATGCGCTCCACCAGCGACAGCAGCTCTTCTTCCTTGAACGGCTTCTCGATGAAGTCGACCGCGCCCTTCTTCATCGTCTGCACCGCCATCGGCACGTCGCCGTGGCCGGTGATGAACACGATGGGCAGCGGGCTCTTGCGCTCGATCAGCTTGTCCTGCAGCTCCAGGCCGCTCATGCCTTCCATGCGGATGTCGGCGATCAGGCAGGCCACTTCGCGCGGGTCGTAGCGGCTCAGGAAGCTCTCGGCGGAGTCGTAGCACTTGACCCGGTAGTCCTTGCCTTCCAGCAGCCACTGCAAGGAATCTCGCACGGCCTCGTCATCGTCGACGACGTAGACATTACCCTTCTTCGGAATCAAGCTCATGGTGTTGCTGCGGTGTTGTGAGCAGTGCCCGTCCCCGGGTCGCCGCTCTTGTCGAGCGGAGCCAGCTGGGGCTCCGGACGCGGAATGTCCACGGGGATCGTGAACGCGAACCGGCACCCGACGATGGACGGGCCATTGTAGAGGTTCTCGGCGCGGATCCGACCCTGGTGGGACTCGATGATGGACCGGCATAACCCTAGGCCGATGCCCAATCCATCGGCCTTCGTGGAGAAGAAGGCCTCGTACATGCGCTCGATGACCTCGACCGGCAGGCCCGGTCCCATGTCGGTCACCGAGAACTCGATGTTGGCGCCGAGCTCGGCGGTGTGCTTGGGCACGACGCGCAGCTCGATGTGGCGGCGCGAGGGCGGCAGCGCCGCGTTGTCGATGGCCTCGGCGGCGTTCTTGAGCAGGTTCAGCAGCACCTGTTCGATCAGGATGGGATCGACCCGCATCACCGGCAGCCGCTGCGCGACGTAGGTGTGGATCTGCACGTTGCGCCGGCGCAGCTCGATGCCGGCGAGCTCGACCGCGTCCTCGACGATCGAGGCCGCGAAGGCCGGCTGGCGCTGCGGCTCGCTCTTCTTCACGAAGGCGCGGATGCGATGGATGATCTGGCCCGCGCGCTGCGCCTGCTTGGCGGTCTTCTCCAGCGCGACGATCAGGTCGTCCTTCTGGATGTTGTCGTTGCGCACCCGCGAGACCATGCCGTTGCAGTAGTTGGTGATCGCGGTCAGCGGCTGGTTGAGCTCGTGCGCGACGCTCGAGGCCATCTCGCCCATCGTGATCAGGCGGCTGGTGACCTGCGCCTTCTCGGCCTGCTGCTGCTGCTGGGCCTCGGCATGGCGGCGCGCGGTGATGTCGGTGGCGATCAGCATCTGCGCCAGGCGGCCGTCGGTCCACTGCAGGTAGCGGGCGCGGACATCGAACCACATGTCGAGCTGCGCGATGAAGACCTCGCGCGAATCACCGCCGACCTCGGTCAGGTGCTGCGCCGGCAGGCCGCCGTAGTCGTCGACGTCCTCGTCGGTCTCGAAGTTCGCTTCCTTGGTGCTGGTCGCGCCGGCCAGCTGCGAGCCCGCGAGCATCGCGTGCCCCTTGGGATCGGCCCCGAACCAGAGCCGGTAGCTGCGGTTGGCGAAGAGCAGCTCGCCCTGCTGCACCGACAGCACCGACACCGCCGCGTCCAGGCCTTCCAGCACCGTGGTGAAGCGCTCGTGCGACGCGGACAGCTGGTCGCGCACCCGCTTGGCCTCGGTGATGTTGGTCATCGAGGTCATCCAGCCGTTCTGCTTGCCCTTGGGGTCGATCAGCGGCGAGACATACATGCGGGCGTCGAAGATGCTGCCGTCCTTGCGCATCACCTTGACCTCGGAGCCGCCGGCGGGGCTGCGGCCCTGCATCTCCTGCTGCAGCAGGCGCAGGTTCTCCTCGTAGCGGTCGGGCGGCCAGTAGGGGAAGGGCGGCTTGCGGCCGATCAGCTCCGACTCGGCGAAGCCGGTCATCGCGCAGAAGGCCGGGTTGACGTAGCTGATGCGCGTCTCCAGGTCCATGGCGCGCATGCCAGTCAGCATGGAGTTCTCCATCGCGCGCCGGAAGTTGGTCTCGGCGGCGAGCGCGTTCTGCACCTGCGCGCGCCGGCGCATGTGCTTCCAGGTGCCCAGCAGCATCCAGACGGTCAGCACCGACAGCGCCATCACCATCCAGAACAGCGTGTTGGAGATCAGCCCGATCGAGGTCCGGTAGCCCTGGCCGCGCAGCACCAGCCCGGGGGCCGGCGCCATCGGCACCTCGTAATAGATCGGCGCGCGCGTGATGCGCCTGCCCGGCATCGGCGTCACCGTGCTGGCGACCACCTGCTCGCGCGGGTCGAGCACCGCCACCGCGTGACGCGAAGTCAGCTCGTTGGGCACCGAATAGCGCAGCAGGCCCTCCACCGCGTACTCGGCGATCAGCACGCCGGCGAAACCGGCGCGGTCGCTCAGCGGCAGCTGCAGCTGGAAGACGGTGGTGTTGTTGGCGTCGGCGAAGGAGGCCGAATACACCCGGGTGCGCCGGTCGCGGGCGCCCTGGAAGGCGCGCTCGGGCTCGCTGTTGGCATGGCCGTTGGGCATCGACGGGTCGCTGCCGTCCAGCGTCATCAGCGAGTCGGCCTGCTCGCCGATCGCCGCCACGCTGACGCGACGCTCGCGGCGCGCGTTCAGCCAGGTGATGTGGGTGATCTCGGGGCGGTTGCGGGCGATCGCCATCGCGCGCTGCGTGAACTCGAGGTTGTCGATCGCGCGGTTGGCCAGGTCGCGCTGCAGCGGGATCAGGAAGTCCTCGTTCTCGATCAGGCGCGAGCGGATCTGCTGCTGCGCCATCTCGGTGTCGCGCTTGACGGCCTCGGCCTCGCGCTCGATCTCCTCGTTGCGCAGGTACCAGAAGGCCGAGACGATCGCCGCCAGGAACAGCACCACCGACAGCAGCGGGCCCAGCGTCGCGAAGCGGTCCTGCCGCGACGGCGACTGCCGCCGCCACCACGCCGAGACCAGGCGTTTGAGAGGGTTCAGGGCACGGCGCGCAAAGCCTTGGACATCGAGGCGGGACAACATGGGCGCGATTATCCCGGCGCCTTTGGTGCGACCCGGCTCCCGCGGCCCCGGGCATTCCCGATCCGGGCATTCCCGGATCGCATCGTGAAAGACATCCATCACGAAATCCCGCTGAAAACGCCTTGGAAATTTCACGATACGGAAACGCATCGCGCTATTTGGAAAATCCACGGCTTATGCGACACTCCGCCGCCATAGCCCTTCTGGAGGGTGCCGACGCATGCGTGTTTCCTCAAGCTCGGGCAGGATTGCCTGTTCGGAACGGACACCGCGCCGCGCGACCCGCCCGTCCGAAGGCCGTGATTGAGACACAGGAGACAACACATGTCCGCGCAGCCCCAGTCGTTCCTCGGCGCAGCCGCCAATGACACCGACGCTCTCGAAACCAAGGAATGGCTGGACGCGCTGTCCGCCGTCATCGGCGAGGAGGGCGGCGAGCGCGCGCACTTCCTGCTCGAGACCTTGATCGACCACGCGCGCCAGGCCGGCATCGACGTGCCGTTCTCGGCCACCACCGCCTACGTCAACACCATCCCGGCCGACCGGGAAGAGCGCTTCCCCGGCAACATCGACATGGAAGAGCGCCTGCGCGCCTTCATGCGCTGGAACGCGATGGCGATGGTGGTGCGCGCCAACCGCCTGCATCCGGAAGACGGCGGCGACCTGGGTGGCCACATCTCCAGCTTCGCCTCGCTGGCGACGATGCTGGGTTGCGGGTTCAACCACTTCTGGCATGGCGACGATGGCGTGCACGGCGGCGACCTGCTCTACATCCAGGGCCACAGCGCGCCCGGCATCTATGCCCGCGCCTTCCTGGAAGGCCGCATCACCGAGGAACAGCTGGACAACTTCCGCCAGGAAGTCGACGGCAAGGGCCTGTCGAGCTACCCGCACCCGAAGCTGATGCCCGAGTTCTGGCAGTTCCCGACGGTGTCCATGGGCCTGGGCCCGCTGATGGCGATCTACCAGGCGCGCTTCCTGAAGTACCTGCATGCGCGCGGCATCGCCGACACCTCCAAGCGCAAGGTCTGGGTCTTCCTGGGCGACGGCGAGATGGACGAGCCGGAAAGCCTGGGCGCGATCGGCCTGGCCGCGCGCGAGAAGCTCGACAACCTGATCTTCGTCGTCAACTGCAACCTGCAGCGCCTGGACGGCCCGGTGCGCGGCAACGGCAAGATCATCCAGGAGCTCGAGGGCGAGTTCCGCGGCGCCGGCTGGAACGTCATCAAGCTGATCTGGGGCTCCTACTGGGATCCGCTGCTGGCGCGCGACAAGCAGGAGCTGCTGCGCAAGGTCATGCTGGAGACGCTGGACGGCGACTACCAGGCCTACAAGGCCAATGACGGCGCGTTCGTGCGCAAGCATTTCTTCGGCAAGCATCCGGAGCTGCTGAAGATGGTCGAGAACATGTCCGACGAGGACATCTGGCGCCTGAACCGCGGCGGCCACGACCCGCAGAAGGTCTACGCGGCCTACCACAAGGCGGTCAACACCGTCGGCCAGCCCACCGTCATGCTGATCAAGACCGTCAAGGGCTACGGCATGGGCAAGATCGGCGAGGGCAAGAACACCGCGCACCAGACCAAGAAGCTGCAGGACGAGGACATCAAGGCCTTCCGCGACCGCTTCAACATCCCCATCCCGGACAGCGAGCTGGCCAAGATCCCGTTCTACAAGCCGGCCGACGACACGCCCGAGATGCAGTACCTGCACGAGCGCCGCAAGTCGCTGGGCGGCTACCTGCCCAAGCGTCGCCCGCAGGCCGATGAAGCGCTGAAGGTGCCCGACCTGGCCACCTTCCAGGCCGTGCTGGACCCGACCGCCGAGGGCCGCGAGATCTCGACCACCCAGGCCTACGTCCGCTTCCTGACCACGCTGCTGCGCGACAAGGAACTGGGCCCGCGCACCGTGCCCATCCTGGTCGACGAGGCCCGTACCTTCGGCATGGAAGGCCTGTTCCGCCAGATCGGCATCTACAACCCCGCGGGTCAGAACTACACGCCGGTCGACAAGGACCAGGTCATGTACTACCGCGAGGACAAGGCCGGCCAGATCCTGCAGGAAGGCATCAACGAGGCCGGCGGCATGGCCAGCTGGATCGCCGCGGCGACGTCGTACTCGACGAACAACCGCGTGATGATCCCGTTCTACGTCTACTACTCGATGTTCGGCTTCCAGCGCATCGGCGACCTGGCCTGGGCCGCCGGCGACATGCAGGCGCGCGGCTTCCTGCTGGGCGGCACCTCGGGCCGCACGACGCTGAACGGCGAAGGCCTGCAGCACGAGGACGGCCACAGCCACATCCTGGCCGGCACCATCCCGAACTGCATCAGCTACGACCCGACCTTCGCGCACGAGGTGGCGGTGATCCTGCATTCGGGCTTGAAGCGCATGGTCGAGAACCAGGAGAACGTCTACTTCTACCTGACGCTGCTCAACGAGAACTACCCCATGCCTGGCCTGAAGGCCGGCACCGAGGAGCAGATCCTCAAGGGCATGTACCTGCTGGAGGAGGCCGCCGCCCAACCGCTGACGGTGAACCTGCTGGGCTCGGGCACCATCCTGCGCGAAAGCCAGGCCGCCAAGAAGCTGCTCGAGGCCGACTGGGGCGTGGGCGCGAATGTCTGGTCCTGCCCCAGCTTCAACGAGCTGGCCCGCGATGGCCAGAACGCCGAGCGCTGGAACCTGCTGCACCCGACCGAGCTGGCCTGCGTGCCGTTCGTGACGCAGCAGCTGAGCAAGGTGCAGGGGCCGGTGATCGCGTCGACCGACTACATGAAGAACTACGCGGAGCAGATCCGCGCCTTCATCCCGGCGGGCCGCTCGTACAAGGTGCTGGGGACCGACGGTTTCGGCCGTAGCGATTTCCGCTCCAAGCTGCGCGAGCACTTCGAGATCAACCGCCATTACATCGTCGTGGCCGCGCTGAAGAGCCTGGCTGACGAAGGCAAGATCCCGCAGGCCAAGGTCGCCGAAGCCATCAAGAAGTACGGCATCAACGTCGACAAAATCAACCCCCTGTACGCGTAAGCGGGCGGCTTGGAGACACGAGTTATGGCATTGGTGGAAGTCAAGGTTCCCGACATCGGGGACTTCAAGGACGTCGCGATCATCGAGCTGCTGGTCAAGCCCGGCGACACGGTGAAGGCTGAGCAGAGCCTGGTCACCGTCGAGTCCGACAAGGCCTCGATGGAGATCCCGTCCTCGGCGGCGGGCGTCGTCAAGGAAGTGAAGGTCAAGCTCGGCGACAAGCTGAACGAAGGCGACCTGATCGTCGTGCTGGAAAGCGACGCCGCCGCAGCCCCCGCGCCGGCCGCTGCCGTGCCGGCTTCTGCGCCGGCTCCCGCGGCCGCCGCTGCGGCGCCGCAGGCCGCGCCCGCTCCGGCCCCCGCGGCTGCGGCGGCCCCGGCCGCATCGGCCGGTCCGGTCGACATCGTCGTGCCGGACATCGGCGACTTCGACGAGGTCGCGGTGATCGAGGTGCTGGTCAAGGTCGGCGACACGGTGAAGACCGAGCAGAGCCTGATCACCGTCGAATCCGACAAGGCCTCGATGGAGATCCCGTCGTCGCACGGCGGCGTGATCAAGCAGCTGCTGGTCAAGCTGGGCGACAAGGTGTCCAAGGGCACGAAGATCGCCGTGATCGAGGCCACCGGTGGCGCTGCCTCGCCGGCACCCGCCGCTGCCGTGCCCGCCCCGGCGCAGGCTGCCGCGGCACCGGCTCCGGCCACCGCGAGCGCCCCGGCCCCCGCGACGGTGGAGCGCCAGGTCCCGACCGCCGCGCTGCCCCCGCATGAGCCGACCAAGCCCACCGGCAAGCTGCCGCACGCCTCGCCGAGCATCCGCAAGCTCGCGCGCGAACTGGGCGTGCCGCTCGAGGAAGTGAAGGGCTCCGGCGCCAAGGGCCGCATCACCGAGTCCGACATCCAGTCCTTCGTGAAGGCCGTGATGGCCGGCACCGCGCAGACCTCGGCGCAGAAGGCGTCCGCCCCGGCGGGTGGTGCCGCCGGTGGTGGCGCCTTCCCGGGCCTGCTGCCCTGGCCCAAGGTCGACTTCGAGAAGTTCGGCCCGGTCGAGCGCAAGGACCTGTCGCGGATCAAGAAGATCAGCGGCGCCAACCTGCATCGCAACTGGGTCACGATCCCGCACGTCACCAACCACGACGACGCGGACATCACCGAGCTGGAAGCCTTCCGCGTCCAGCTGAACAAGGAGAACGAGAAGTCCGGCATCAAGGTGACGATGTTGGCCTTCATGATCAAGGCGACCGTCGCGGCGCTGAAGAAGTTCCCCGAGTTCAACGCCTCGCTGGATGGCGACACGCTGGTCCTGAAGAACTACTTCCACATCGGCTTCGCGGCCGACACGCCCAACGGGCTGGTCGTGCCGGTGATCCGTGATTGCGACAAGAAGGGCATCTTCCAGATCAGCCAGGAGATGTCGGAGCTGGCCAAGAAGGCCCGCGACGGCAAGCTCGGCCCGGCCGACATGACCGGTGGCTGCTTCTCGATCTCGTCGCTGGGCGGCATCGGCGGCACCTACTTCACGCCGATCATCAACGCGCCTGAAGTCGCGATCATGGGCGTGTGCAAGTCGCAGACGCGTCCGGTGTGGGACGGCAAGCAGTTCGCGCCGCGCCTGATCCTGCCGCTGTCGCTGAGCTGGGACCACCGCGTCATCGACGGCGCGGCGGCCGCACGCTTCAACGTGTACTTCGCCTCGCTGCTGGCCGACTTCCGTCGGATCGCGTTGTGATGCACCCGGGGGCGGGGTACCGCCCCCACCCGCCGGGCGGGTGCCCAGCCGCCTTGGGGCGGCCCGGCGCCGGCTGGGGGCGCTAAGAAACTGATTGCGAGACACACCATATGGCACAAGTTGAAGTCAAGGTTCCCGACATCGGGGACTTCAAGGACGTCGCGATCATCGAAGTCCTGGTCAAGGTCGGCGACACGATCAAGCAGGAGCAGAGCCTGGTGACCGTCGAGTCCGACAAGGCCTCGATGGAAATCCCGTCCTCGACGGCCGGCGTGGTCAAGGAGCTCAAGGTCAAGCTGGGCGACAAGATCAACCAGGGCGACCTGATCGTCGTGCTGGAGAGCGATGCGGCGACAGCGCCCGCGCCGTCGGCTCCCGCGCCGGCTCCGGCCGCGGCGGCTCCCGCAGCGGCGCCCGCTCCGGCGGCCGCACCTGCGGCGCCAGCCCCGCAGGCCGCCACCTACACCGGCCCCGCCGAAGGCGAATACGACGTGATCGTGCTCGGCGGCGGTCCCGGCGGCTACTCGGCGGCGTTCCGCGCGGCCGACCTGGGCCTGAAGGTCGCGCTGGTCGAGCGCTACGCGACGCTGGGCGGCGTTTGCCTGAACGTCGGCTGCATCCCGTCCAAGGCGCTGCTGCACGTCGCGGCGGTGATGGACGAGGTCAAGCACTTCGCCGATCTGGGCGTCGAGTTCGGCGAGCCCAAGGTCGAGCTCCCCAAGCTGCTCACGCACAAGAAGAAGGTCATCGGCAAACTGACCGGCGGCCTGGCCATGATGGCCAAGATGCGCAAGGTCACGGTCGTGCGCGGCTACGGCTCGCTGCTGGACGCCAACCACCTGTCGGTCGAGGAGACCGGCGGCGAGGGCCAGGAGCGCACCGGCAAGACCCAGACGCTGAAGTTCAAGAAGATCATCCTGGCCGCGGGCTCGCAGGCGGTGCGCCTGCCCTTCATGCCCAAGGACCCGCGCGTGATCGACTCGACCGGCGCGCTGGAGCTGACCAGCAAGCCCAGGCGCATGCTGATCGTCGGTGGCGGCATCATCGGCCTGGAGATGGGCACGGTGTACTCGACGCTGGGCGCGCGCCTGGACGTCGTGGAGATGCTGCCCACGCTGATGACCGGCGCGGACCGCGACCTGGTCAAGGTCTGGCAGAAGATGAACGCGCCGCGCTTCGACAACATCATGTTGAACACGAAGACGGTCGCGGCCGAAGCCACGCCCGAAGGCATCAAGGTGACGTTCGAAGGCGAGGGAGCCCCGAAGGAACCGCAGGTCTACGACCTGGTGCTGCAGGCGGTGGGCCGCACGCCCAACGGCAGGAAGATCGGCGCGGACAAGGCCGGCGTCGTGGTCACCGACCGCGGCTTCATCCCGGTCGACGTGCAGATGCGCACCAACGTGCCCAATGTCTTCGCGATCGGCGACATCGTCGGCCAGCCGATGCTGGCGCACAAGGCGGTGCACGAGGGCCACGTGGCGGCGGAAGTCATCGCCGGCGAGCTGCTCGGCGACGACGCGCTGGCCAAGTCGCGCTTCGACGCGCGCGTGATCCCCAGCGTCGCCTACACCGATCCGGAAGTGGCCTGGGTCGGCGTGACCGAGGACGAGGCCAAGGCGCGCGGCATCAAGGTCAAGAAGGGCCTGCTGCCGTGGACCGCCTCGGGCCGCGCGATCGCCAACGGGCGCGACGAGGGCTTCACCAAGCTGCTGTTCGACGAGGAGACCCACCGCATCATCGGCGGCGGCATCGTCGGCACGCATGCGGGCGACATGATCGGCGAGATCGCGCTGGCGATCGAGATGGGCGCGGACGCGGTCGACATCGGCAAGACCATCCACCCGCACCCGACGCTGGGCGAGTCGATCGGCCTGGCCGCGGAAGTCGCGCACGGCTCGTGCACCGACGTCCCGCCGCCGCGCAAGTAAGCCTCGGGCAGGAAGCCGACGAGCGGATGCTGGTCCTGGACGCCGCCGCCACCGCGCGGGCCCTGCCGTGGTCCCTTCTGATGGAGGAGATCGCGCTGGTGTGCCGCGAGCATCGCGACGGCCGCCTGACCTGTCCGCCGCGGCAGGTCCTGCCGCTGCGCCAGGACGGCGTGCTGCTGGTGATGCCCTGCCTGAGCGACACGCTGTCGATCACCAAGCTCGTGAGCGTGCATCCGCTCAATGCCTCGCTGGGCCTGCCGACGATCTCGGGCGAGGTCGTCGTGATGGACAGCCGCACCGGTCAGCGCCTGGCGGTGCTGGACGGCCCCGCGCTGACGGCGCGCCGCACCGCCGCGGTCAGCATGCTGGCGCTGCAGCACCTGGCCCGCGAGGCGCCGCGGCGCGCGCTGGTCGTCGGCGGCGGGGTGCAGGCGCGGGCCCATGTGGAAGCGCTGCAGGCGCTGCATCCGCAGGCCACCATCCATGTCCAGGGCCATCAGGCGGAGCCGGGCTTCGTCGAGGAACTCGGCGTCGAGCCCCTGCCGGCCGAGTCTCAGGCGCGCCACGCCTGGGACCTGATCGTCTGCGCCACGACCAGCCGCGTGCCGGTGCTGCGGCCCGGCGTCGGCGAGGGGGCGGTGGTGATCGGCGTCGGCGCGTTCCGCGACGACATGGTCGAGTTGCCGCCCGAACTGGTCCGCGGCGCGCAGGTCTGGGTCGACGATCCGGTGGGCGCGCAGGCCGAGGCCGGCGACCTGATGGCGGCCGGCCGCTTCGAGCCGCAGGCCTCGATCGAGGACCTGGTGATGGGCCAGCGCCCCGTCGACGACGGCCGCACGCGGCTGTTCAAGAGTGTCGGCTGCGCCCGCTGGGACCTGGCCGCGGCGCGCGTCGCGGTGCGTGGCTGAAGCGCCCCGGGCGCCCCGGGTGACGCCCGCGTGAGGTCCTCAGGCCTCGTCCAGCCTCGGACGCAGCGCCTCGTCCCACTGCTCGAGCTCATCCTCCGACAGGTGCAGCCAAGCCATCGCCGCCGCGCGGTTGGCGGCCCAGTCGACGTCCTCGTCCAGGCCTTCGTGCCGGCGCATCAGGTGCTCGGCGATCAGGCCGGCGGCGATCAGCGTGCGGACCTCGGGCTCGACGCCTTCATCCCGCAGCGCGTCGAAGTCGTGGTGCAGCCGGATCGCCGTCATCAGCTCCGGCGCCAGGTGCCACACCTTGATCACCAGCGCGCCCACGACCGCGTGGTCGGTGCGGTGATTGACGTTCTCGGTGGCGATGAAGGGCCGGTCGATGCGGGCGGCGGCCTCGACCATGGTGGCGCCGTAGCCGCGCACGCTCTGCAGCAGCACCGGCATGCCGACGTGGCAGAACAGGCCGTAGCCCTGCGCCAGGTCGACCCGCATGCCGGGCAGCTGGCCGGCGATGAAACCCATCGCGATCGACCGTTTGGTGGAGCGCTGCCAGAAGCGCAGCAGGTGCGGGCTGTTGACCGGGATCGCGTGACGGACCAGGAAGGCCTGCATCAGCGCCGCGCTTTCGTCCAGGCCGAGCCGGTACATCGCCTGGCCCACGGTGGTGCAGGGCACGTGGCCTGCCACCAGGTGCAGCGGGCTGTTGGCCACGCGCAGCAGGGTGGCGGACATGGCGACGTCGGCGGCGGCGATGCGCGCCACCTCGTTGAGGTCGGGCTGCGGCTGGTCCATCGCCGCGCGCAGGCGCTGCAGCAGCTCGGGACAGGGGGGAATCTGGATCTGGCGCAGCGGTCCGTTGGCGCGCGCCTGGTCCAGTTCCTGGCGGATGGCATGGGTCTTCATCTGAGCGCCGGATTATCCCGGCCGCTCCCCGGGCGCCGCGTGAAGGCGGTGCGGCAAATTGCCGGTCCCCGGGGGGCGCGTCGCGGTTCGCCCTCGGGCAGGCGTGGAGGCAGATACATTGCAGCGCATGTCACGTTTCGTCACGCGTACGGTGTCCCGTGCTGGCCGGAGAATCCGGCCGGTGCTGTGGGCGCTCGCGTGGACGGCGGGACTGTGGTCGGCGCTGGCCTGGGGCTGGGACCAGGACCGGCTGACCGAATCGGCCGCGAAGCTGTCGCCCCGGACGCAGGCCGCGGTGAAGGCGATGATCCAGATGGCCGACCGCGCGGCCGCGATGCCGGACGAGCGCGACCGGCTGGCCGCGGTCAACGGCTTCTTCAACCAGCGGGTGGCGTTCCGCGACGACATCGAGGTGTGGGGCCAGATCGACTACTGGGCGACGCCGCTGGAGCTGCTGGACAAGGGCGCCGGCGACTGCGAGGACTACGCGATCGCGAAGTACATGAGCCTGCTGGCCGCCGGGGTGCCGCAGTCGCGGCTGCGGATGGTCTACGTGCGGGCGCAGTTCCAGGGGCGGCCCCAGGCGCACATGGTCCTGGCCTACTATGCGCAGCCGGAGGCGGAGCCCCTGATTCTGGACAATATCAATCCGGAGATCCGGCCCGCGTCGTTGCGGCCGGACCTCACGCCGGTGTTCAGCTTCAACGGCGAGGGCTTGTGGAGCGGCGTGGGCGCCACCACCGCGGGCAATCCGCTGGTGCGGCTGTCGCTGTGGCGCGACCTGCTGGCGAAGGCGAAGGCGGAGGGCTTCTGAGGGACCGGCGCGGCGGGTCCCCCGGGAGAGGCCGGAGACGACAAGACGAAGGGCGACGGAGAATTCACGACATGTCCCTGATAAGACAAATCTGGTGCCTGGTCCTGGGCGCGGTGCTGGCGTCCGTGCTGGGCGGCGTGGCGGTGAGCACCTGGTCGCTGCGCGAGTTGCTGCAGACGCAGGCCCAGCTGAAGAACGCCGACAACGCGAATGCGCTGGCGCTGGCGCTGTCGCAGCAGAAGGGCGACGCGGAGCTGATGTCGCTGCTGATCTCGGCGCAGTTCGACGCGGGCGCCTATGAAAGCGTGCGCTGGCGCGATGGCGGCGGGGCGCAGGTGTTCGAGCGGCACCTGGAGACGCCGCAGGTCGCGCATGCGCCGCGCTGGTTCGTGGCCCTGCTGCCGCTGGACGTGGCGCCGGGCGTGGCCAAGGTGTCGGACGGCTGGAAGGCGGTCGGCGAGATCGAGCTGCGCGGCCAGACCGGCTACGTCCACGAGGCGCTGTGGCGCGCGACCTTGAGCACGGCGAGCTGGCTGCTGCTGGTGGGCGTGGTCACGGGCGTGGCGGCGGCGATCGTGCTGTCGCGGCTGCGCCGGCCGCTGGACACGGCGGTGCGCCAGGCCGAGGGCGTGACGCAGGGGCGCTTCGAGACCGTGCTCGAGCCGCGCGTGCCGGAGATGCGCAAGCTGACCAGCGCGATGAACACGATGGTGGTGCGCACCCGGCAGATGTTCGAGGCCCAGGCCGAGCAACTGCGCACGCTGCATCACCAGCTGCTGTGCGACGAGCTGACCGGGCTGTCGCACCGGCGGCAGTTCGTGGCGGAGCTCAATTCCGCGCTCGAGCGCGATGACGGCCCGCTGCGCGCCGGCCTGGTGCTGCTGCGGCTGAAGGACCTGCAGGGCCTGAACCAGCGGCTCGGCCATGGGGCGACGGACCAGGCGCTGGTGGCGATCGCGCAGGCGCTGCGTGTCTATCCGGAGCAGGTGCGCGGTTGCCTGGCCGGCCGGCTCAACGGCTCGGACTTCGCGCTGTGGCTGCCGGCGCCGAACGTGGTCGGTGACACGGCGCAGGCGCTGGCCGATGCACTGCGGGCGGGCCTGCAGAACCTGGGCTCGGGCGTGGGCGTCGCGCTGGGCGCGGTCGAGTTGATGCGCGACCAGCCGATGAGCGCCTGGTTCGCCGCGGCCGATGCGGCGCTGGCCAAGGCCGAGCAGGGCGAGGGCGTCGTGCTGGAGCTGCGCGAGGCGCCGCCGTCGGACGAGGTCGCGCAGGGCGAGCGGGCGTGGCGCGCGCTGATCTCGGACGCGCTGGCGCAGCAGCGCAGCCGGCTGCTGGAGTTCCCGCTGATCGGCCGCGAGCGGCAGGTGCTGCACCTGGAATGTCCGCTGCAGCTCAAGCTCAATCCGGTCGGCGAGTTCGAGCCGGCCGCGCGCTGGCTGCCGCTGGCGCTGCGTCACCGGCTGAGCGCGGAGGCGGACCTGCAGGCACTCGCGCTCGCACTGCAGGCCACGCAGCAGGACCAGCGCGCGCGCTGCGTCAACGTGGCGCCGGCCACGCTCAACGACGGCAGCTTCATCGCGCGGGCGCGCGAACTGGTGCAGGCGGCGCCGGCTTCGGTGCGACGCGCCATCGGCCTGGAACTGGCCGAGCCGGCCGCGGTGCAGCACTTCGAGACGCTGCAGGAACTGGGCCGGCAGCTGCGACCGCTGGGCGTCCAACTGGGCCTGGAACACGCGGGCGCGGGACTGGCTCAAATTGATCGTCTTTTCCAGGCGGGCCTGGACTACGTGAAGCTGGACAGCTCGGTGGTGAGCGGGGTGTCGGCGGACGTGGCGCGCGCAGCCTTCGTGCGCAGCCTGGTGGTCATGCTGCGCAGCCTGTCGCTGAAGGTCTATGCCGAAGGCGTGACCGACGCGCTCGACGCGCAGGCGCTGTGGGATTGCGAACTCGACGGCATCACCGGTCCGTGGGCGTCCGCGCAGGAGATCAAGCCCTGACTGATCCAAGTCGGTGAAGCGCTTGACGGCCGTCAAGCGCTCTTGCCAAGCGATCTGAAGCTCTCAGAATCCGCGCCTTCCTCTTGTCGCTGAAAGAGCAGGTGCAGAATGTCCGCCGTTCTCCAACCCCTTGAGCCGTTCATGCCGCGCGTCGATTTCCACGTCCAGATTGACGAGCAGATCAAGGCCCGCGTCGAGGCGCTCGCGAGCCGCCTGACGATCGACATGGACGAACTCGTCGAGTTCCTCGTCAAGCGCTGGGTCGAGCGCACGGATCCTGACGAGCCTGATGTGACACTCCATGAAGTGCTCATGGAGCGTCAGGAGGACAACAGCATCAAGGCCGCGTTGCGTGGCGATCTCGTTCCAGAGGAAGAGATCGAAGCCGAAGACGCCGCCATGATGGCGGACATCCTGCGCCGGCAAAGGCAGGCGGAGTGAGGGTCCGTTGGTCCCGCGAAGCCCGAACTCAATACAAACATCAACGCCGCTATCTCGCGGAACGCAATCTGGGTGCAGCGGATCAGCTGTTCCTCGACGTCCGTGCCGCAGAGTCGTTGATTGCGCGGAATCCTGAATTCGGCCGCAGCGTTGGCCCCCGCCAGCGGGAATGGGGCATTGGGCGAAGCCGACGGTATGTGCTTCGCTACGTCATCGAGTCCGTGGCGATCCTCGTCACCGGGTTCTGGCACACGGCTCAATTGAGGCCGGTTCTAGATGGTCCGGGCGGATGATCTGTCAGTCGATATCCGCCGTATGCAACGGATACCCGTTGCCGCTGCGGCGGTCGTCGAAGAAGCGCTGCAGCGTTTCGCGGATCGTGTGGAACGCGATCTCGTCCCAGGGGATCTCGTGTTCGTGGAACAGCCGGGCCTCGAGCGTCTCCGGGCCCGGATCGAAGTCGGGGCTCAGCAGCCGGGCGCGGTAGAACAGGTGGACCTGGCCGACGCGCACCACGTTCATCACGCAGTACAGGTTCTCGAGCTCGATCCGCGCGCCGGCCTCCTCGACCGTCTCGCGCTGCGCGCCCTCGGCCAGCGTCTCGCCCAGCTCCATGAAGCCGGCCGGCAAGGTCCACTTGCCCAGTCGCGGCTCGATCGCGCGCTTGCACAGCAGCACCTGTTCGCCCCAGACCGGCAAGGTGCCCACGACGTTCAGCGGGTTCTCGTAATGGATCGCGCCGCACTGGGTGCAGGTGGCCCGCTCCCGGTTGTCGTCGGCCGGGACGCGGTATTCGATCTGGCCGCCGCAGGTGGGGCAATGCTGGTAGCGCCGCGCTTGGAACATGGGGCGCAGTGTAGCGGCCTCCATCGCAGGCCCCCCGTGGCATCATCGCCAGCCATGGAGCTCTACAACTACTTCCGCTCGTCCGCGTCCTACCGCGTCCGCATCGCGCTGGCGCTCAAGGGCCTGGACTTCGACTACAAGTCGGTGCACCTCACGAAGAACGAGCAGTTCAACGAGTCGTATTCGGCCGTGTCGGCTTCGCGCCTGGTGCCGCTGCTCAAGGACGGCGAAGCCGTCGTCACGCAGTCGATGGCCATCATCGAGTACCTCGACGAGGTCCATCCCGAGCCCCCGCTGCTGCCCGGCGACGCGCTGTGCCGCGCCTACATCCGCGCGCTGTCGCAGGACATCGCCTGCGAGATCCATCCGCTCAACAACCTGCGGGTGCTGCGCTACCTGGTGAAGGAATTCGGCGTCGGCGACGACAACAAGACCCGCTGGTACCAGCACTGGGTGGAAAGCGGGCTGGCCGTGGTCGAGCAGCGCCTGAAGGCGGAGGGCCGGGCCGGCCGCTTCTGCTTCGGCGATGCGCCCACGATGGCCGATTGCGTGCTGGTGCCGCAGATCTTCAACGCCCAGCGCTTCGACTGCCGCCTCGACCACGTGCCCACGGTCATGGCGATCTTCGAAAACTGCATGTCGCAGGAGGCCTTCCGCCAGACGCAGCCCAGCGCCTGTCCCGATGCGGAATGAGCCGGCGGGCGACGGGCCGATGGACTTCGTCGATGCGCCGCATCCCGACTGGCTGCGGCCCGACTGGGCCGTGCCCGAGGTCGTCGCGTTCATGACCACGCGCGCTGGCGGCGTCAGCGGCAGCGCGGAGGGGCCGGCCGAGCGGCGCGGCCTTGCAAGCCTGAACCTGGGCCGGTCGGTGGGCGACGACCCGGCGCATGTCGCCGAGAACCGGCGTCGCGTCGCCGCCGCGATCGGCGGTCAGCCGGTCTTCCTGAAGCAGGTTCACGGGACCACGGTGTTGCGGCTGCGCGCCATGCATGCGGCGCCGGACGCCGATCCCGAACCCGCCGACGCCGCCGTCAGCACCGACCCCGCGCTGACCTGCGCGGTCATGGTGGCGGACTGCCTGCCGGTGCTGTTCGCCGGACCGGGCGTGGTCGGCGCCGCGCACGCGGGCTGGCGCGGCCTGGCCGGTGGGGTGCTGGAGAACACGGTCGCCGCCATGCGCGAGGCGACCGGCTGCGACGCCCGCGAGATCCGGGCCTGGATGGGCGCGGGCATCGGCCCGGCGCGCTTCGAGGTCGGCGCCGACGTGCTGACGGCCTTCGGTGCCGAGCCGGTGCACGCCGACCAGCCGCTGTTCCGCTTCGAGCCCAATGCGCAGGGCGAGCCGCGCTGGCGGGCCGATCTCTACGGACTGGCGCGGCGCAGGCTGGCGGCGCTGGGCCTGGGCGCGATCAGCGGTGGCGGCTGGTGCACCTTGAGCGAGCCGTCACGATTCTTTTCGTTCCGCCACGAACGTGTCGATGGGCTGCGCAGCGGCCGCATGGCCGCCGTCATCCGGCTGCGGTGAGGCCGGCGCGCGGGCCGCCGTGGCGGCTTCGTCGGCTTGATTCGCTTTCGTCGCTTGAGCCGCTTCGTCGGCCTCGGCCCGCCGGCGCGCGGCGCGCCGCCGTGGCGTGCCCATCAGGTACATCACGATCGAGAGCGGCAGCAGGCCATAGAACACCAGCGTGACCAGCGCGCCGAGCACCGTGCCTTGCGGGCTGAAGGCCTCGGCCACGGCCATCATCAGCACCACATACATCCAGGCGATGACCACCAGATACATCAGCAAATTCCTCGGGTCATCGGCGACATCATCGTCACGCGGGGGTAAGCTGAACGGGCTACAAAGCGCCTGAGCATATGCGAAGCGACCTCGGTGATCCTGGTGATCGGCTGTGGCAAGCTTCTTGCTCAAGTCGGCATGAGGAGACACATGAGCGCGAATAACGCCGCGGCCGGATTCCCCGGCGCATCGTTCCCCGGTTTCGAGCAGTGGGCCCAGCAGGCACAGCAGGCCGCGGCCGGCCTGTCGCATGGATTCGGCGACGCCTTCAAGCAGCTGCAGGCCATGCAGGTCGCGCCCGACGCCTGGTCGCAGCTGCAATCGGACTATCTCCGCCAGGCCGGCGAGCTCTGGAACGCGGCGCTTGTCGAGTCCCACGCGAGCGATGGCGCACCGGCCTCCGGCGCCGCGCTGAAGGACCGCCGCTTCGCGGACGCCTCCTGGAACAGCAACCGTCTGGCCCATTTCACCGCGCAGCTTTACCTGCTCAATGCGAAGACGCTGCAGCGCATGGCCGAGCAGGTGCAGGGCGACGACAAGACCCGCGCCCGCGTCCGCTTCGCCGTGCAGCAGTTCATCGACGCGGCCTCGCCGAGCAACTTCCTCGCCCTCAATCCCGAGGCCCAGCAGCGCGCGCTGAACACGCAGGGCGAGAGCCTCGCCCGCGGCCTGCAGCTGCTGATGGCCGATGTGCGGCGCGGCCATGTGTCGCAGACCGACGAATCGGCCTTCGAGGTCGGCCGCAACGTCGCGACGACCGAAGGCAGCGTGGTCTTCGAGAACGACTTCTTCCAGCTGCTCGAGTACAAGCCGCTCACCACGAAGGTGCATGCCCGGCCGCTGCTGATGGTGCCGCCCTGCATCAACAAGTACTACATCCTCGACCTGCAGCCGGAGAACTCGCTGATCCGCCACGCGGTCGCGCAGGGCCACCGCACCTTCGTGGTGAGCTGGCGCAACCCAGATGCGGACTGCGTGCACTGGACCTGGGACGACTACATCGGCCAGGCCGCGATCAAGGCCATCGAGGTGGTGCGCGAGATCGCCGGGACCGAGACGATCAACACGCTGGGCTTCTGCGTCGGCGGCACCATCCTGGCGACCGCGCTGGCGGTGCTGGCCGCCAGAGGCCAACAGCCCGCCGAGAGCGTCACGCTGCTGACCACGCTGATCGACTTCAGCAGCAACGGCGTGCTGGACTTGTTCATCGACGAACAGGCGGTGAAGCTGCGCGAGATGACGCTGGGCGACCAGGCGGTGAGCGGGCCCGGCCTGCTCAAGGGCCAGGAGCTGGCGACGACCTTCAGCTTCCTGCGCCCGAACGACCTGGTGTGGAACTACGTCGTCGGCAACTACCTCAAGGGCGACGCGCCGCCGGCCTTCGACCTGCTGTACTGGAACGGCGATGCGACCAACCTGCCGGGCCCGATGTACTGCTGGTACCTGCGCCACACCTACCTGCAGAACGAGCTGCGCATCCCGGGCCGCCTGACCGTCTGCGGCGAGGCGATCGACCTCGGCCGGATCCAGGCGCCGGTCTACATCTACGGCTCGCGCGAGGACCACATCGTCCCCTGGGATGCCGCCTACCGCAGCACGCAGGTCTTCAAGGGCAAGCGGCGTTTCGTGCTCGGCGCGTCCGGGCACATCGCCGGCGTCATCAATCCGCCGGAGAAGAAGAAGCGCAGCCACTGGATCGGCAAGGGTACGGCGCTGCCGGCCGACCCTCAGCAATGGCTGCAGAACGCCACCGAGCATCCCGGCAGCTGGTGGCCCGACTGGTCGCAGTGGCTGGCCGGCCACGCGGGCCCGCTGAAGGCGGCACCGCGCGCGCCGGGCGGCCGCGGCCATGCGGCGATCGAGCCGGCGCCGGGCCGTTATGTGAAGCAGCGCGCGTGAGGCCGCCCGCGCCGCGTCCAGGAGTCATCACCTTCATCCCGCTGACATCCGCAGTTCAGCAGTTTCGAAAGAGGAGCGAGTCATGAGTTCACCGCAAGACATCGTCATCGTCGCCGCGGCACGCACGCCGATCGGCAAGTTCGGAGGGACGCTGTCGAAGACGCCAGCCAGCGAGCTGGGCGCGATCGTGATCCAGGAACTGCTGCGCCGCAGCGGCCTGCAGGGCGAGCAGATCAACGAGGTCATCCTCGGACAGGTGCTGACCGCGGGCGTGGGCCAGAACCCCGCGCGCCAGGCGGTGATCAAGGCGGGCCTGCCGGTCACGGTGCCGGCGCTGACGATCAACAAGGTCTGCGGCTCCGGCCTGAAGGCCGTGATGCTGGCGGCGCAGGCGATCCGCGACGGCGACTCCGAGATCGTCATCGCCGGCGGCCAGGAGAGCATGAGCCTGGCACCGCACGTGCTGCCGGGCTCGCGCGACGGCCAGCGCATGGGCGACTGGAAGCTCGTGGACACGATGATCGTCGACGGCCTGTGGGATGTGTACAACCAGTACCACATGGGCATCACCGCCGAGAACGTGGCCAAGGAGTATCACGTCAGCCGCGCGCAGCAGGACGAGCTGGCGCTGGCCAGCCAGCAGAAGGCCGCGGCGGCGCAGGACGCCGGCCGCTTCACCGCCGAGATCGTGCCGGTGACCATTCCGCAGAAGAAGGGCGATCCGGTCGTCTTCGCGGCGGACGAGTTCATCAACCGCAAGTCGACCGCCGAGGCGCTCGCGGGCCTGAAGCCGGCCTTCGACAAGGCGGGCTCGGTGACCGCCGGCAACGCGTCGGGCCTGAACGACGGCGCGGCCGGCCTGGTGCTGATGACCGATGCGAAGGCGAAGGCGCTGGGACTGACGCCGCTGGCGCGGATCGCGTCCTACGCGAGCGCCGGCGTGGATCCCAAGACCATGGGCATGGGCCCGGTGCCGGCGTCGCGGAAGGCGCTGGAGCGCGCCGGCTGGCAGGCCAAGGACCTGGACCTGCTCGAGATCAACGAGGCCTTCGCCGCGCAGGCCTGCGCCGTCCATCAGGAGATGGGCTGGGACCTGAGCAAGGTCAACGTCAACGGCGGCGCGATCGCGCTGGGTCATCCGATCGGCGCGTCCGGCGCCCGGATCCTGGTGACGCTGCTGCACGAGATGATCAAGCGCGATGCCAGGAAGGGCATCGCCAGCCTGTGCATCGGCGGCGGCATGGGCGTGGCCCTGTGCGTCGAGCGCTGAGCGCGGATTTCCTTTCGCGCGTCGTATCCGTTCCGACATTCCAGGCACCCCGGCCGCGGACGCGGCGGCCCGGCGGGCCCTTCAGGAGGCAAGCAAGATGAGTCAGAAAGTTGCATACGTCACCGGCGGAATGGGCGGCATCGGCACCGCCATCTGCCAGCGCCTCCACAAGGATGGCTTCAAGGTCATCGCCGGTTGCGGCCCCAGCCGCGACCATGCCAAGTGGTTGGCGGAGCAGTCCGCGCTGGGCTACACCTTCCATGCGTCGGTCGGCAACGTGGCCGACTGGGACTCGACCGTCGCGGCCTTCGACCGCGCGATCGCCGAGCACGGCAAGATCGATGTGCTGGTCAACAACGCGGGCGTGACCAAGGACCGCATGTTCCTGAAGATGACCCGCGACGAGTGGGACACCGTCATCGACACCAACCTGAACAGCATGTTCAACGTCACCAAGCAGGTGGTGCCCGGCATGGTGGACAAGGGATGGGGCCGCATCATCAACATCTCGTCGGTCAACGGCGAGAAGGGGCAGGCGGGCCAGACCAACTACTCGGCGGCCAAGGCCGGCATGCATGGCTTCACGATGGCACTGGCGCAGGAACTCGCCGCCAAGGGCGTCACGGTGAACACGGTCAGCCCGGGCTACATCGGCACCGACATGGTCAAGGCGGTGCGACCGGACGTGCTGGAGAAGATCGTCGCCGGCATCCCGGTCAAGCGCCTGGGCGAGCCGGAGGAGATCGCCTCCATCGTCGGCTGGCTGGCGGGAGAGTCGTCCGGGTTCACCACCGGGGCGGACTTCAGCTGCAACGGCGGCCTGCACATGGGGTGAGAAGGGACCGAGCCCAGTCCTGTGGACTGGGCTCCGCGGCGCGATCAGTCCTTCTTCATCAACACCAGCAGCTGCGACAGGCTCTGCGCCGCCGCCTGCAGCTTGGGCAGTCCCTGCTCGAGCAGCACCTGCGGCGGCGTCCGCGACGCATGGGTGCTGATGTTGATCGCCGCGACGACCTTGCCATCGCGGCCGGCGATCGGCGCGGCCACGGTCAGCACGCCGTCCTCGAGTTCCTGGTCCACCAGGCACCAATGCTGGCGCCGGGCCTGCTCGACCGCGGCGCGCAGCTCCTCCGGCGTGCGCACGGTGTTGACCGCGCGACGCGCCAGTTGCACCTGCGCCAGCCGGGCTTCGCGTTCCTCGACGGGAAGTGCCGCCAGCAGCACGCGGCCGGTGGCTGTGGCCCATGCCGGCAGCCGGCTGCCCACGCCCATCGGGTCCGACAGCACCTTGCGCATCGGCACGCGCAGCACGAAGACCGCGTCGTCGCCGTCGAGCACCGCGATGGAGACCGATTCCCGCACGTCGTTGGCCAGCTGCATCGCGATCGGCTCGGCGAAGCGCCACAGCGGCTGCGAGGACAGGTAGGCGAAGCCGAGGTCCAGGATCTTCGGCGTCAACTCGAACATCCGCCCCTCGGAACGGACGTAGCCCAGCGTCTGGAGCGTCAGCAGGATGCGGCGCGCGCCGGCGCGCGTCAGGCCGCAGCGCTTGGCCACCTCGGTCAGGGTCTGCCGGGCGTGGTGGCTGTCGAAGGTCCGGATCACCGACAGGCCGCGCGCGAAGGATTGCACGTAGCTGTCGCCGGGTTTCAAGGGAGTGAGGGGTGCGCTTTCGTCAGGGGACATGGGCGTCATGACCGCAGTATAGAAAGGCCGCGAAACGTTAATATCGCGCCCGTTTCTTTGTGATGTGACAGAGGGTGAACACCATGGCGATGGACGTTGTCGACTACGAAATCAAGGGTGCCGAGATGCAGTTCGTGGAGGTCGAACTCGACCCCGGCGAAGCTGCCATCGGCGAGGCCGGCAGCATGATGTTCATGGATGCCGGCATCGGCATGGACACGGTGTTCGGCGATGGTTCCGCCAACCAGGGCGGCTTCTTCGGAAAGTTGCTCGGTGCCGGCAAGCGGCTGGTGACCGGTGAATCGCTGTTCACCACGGTCTACACGAACCAGGCTCATGGCAAGCAGCGCGTCGCTTTCGCGGCGCCGTACCCCGGCAAGATCCTGCCGATGGAGCTGGGCAAGCTCGGCGGCACGCTGATCTGCCAGAAGGACGCGTTCCTGTGCGCGGCCCGCGGCGTGTCTCTGGGCATCGCGCTGCAGCAGCGGCTGTCGACTGGCTTCTTCGGTGGTGAAGGTTTCATCATGCAGAAGCTCGAGGGTGATGGGCTGGCGTTCGTGCATGCGGGCGGAACCGTGGTTCGTCGCACGCTGCAACCGGGCCAGACGCTGCTGGTGGACACCGGCTGCGTCGTCGCCTACACGCCGAGCGTGAGTTTCGAGATCCAGTACGTGGGCAAGATCAAGACCGCCCTGTTCGGCGGCGAAGGCCTGTTCCTGGCCAAGATGACCGGCCCGGGCGAGGTCTGGCTGCAGAGCCTGCCGTTCTCGCGCCTGGCGTCGCGCGTCTTCGCCGCGGCCCCGCAGCGCGGCGGCGCGCGCGAGGAGGGCTCGGTGCTGGGCGGCTTCGCCACCGGTGGCCTGCTGGGCGGCCTGCTCGGCGGCGACGACGAGTAACCGGCCCAAGAAGTTCGCGATGCGCAGACTTGCCGCAACCCTGGCGGCAAGTCTTCCGCAACGGGATGCAACGGCGGCGGTGCGCTCCACCCGCTCCGACGCCCGCCGCGTCCGCGCGTGAACGCGCCGCTTCGACGCCGCCTGCCTGACGCCCAGGTCCGCCCGAAACCCGCATCAGGCGGGCCTTGGCGGCGCTGTTCCGGGTCGGGCCTAGGGAGAACCCGCCTACACTTGAGGGCTGCGTGCCGCCTGGCTCGCCGGGCATCTCCCTGTTGAGGATCTCCATGCTGTCTTCCCTCGCGCGGCCGCTGCTGGCCGCCCTGGCCGTGGCGCTGAGCGCGTCGATCGCGGCGCCGTCGGCGCTGGCCACCACCGGCAGTCCCATCTTCGTGCTGAACTCGCTGGACGCCGACGTCAGCGTGATCGATCCGAAGGACTTCCGCCAGGTCAAGCGCATCCCGACCGGCAAGGAGCCGCACCACCTCTACCTGACGCCCGACCGCAAGACCATGGTCGTGGCCAACGCGCTGGGCGACTCGCTGACCTTCCTGGACCCGGTCACGGCCGAGGTGCAGCGCACCGTCCACGGCATCCCCGACCCCTATCACCTGCGCTTCTCGCCCGACATGAAGTGGCTGGTGCTGGCCGGCAACCGCCTGGATCACGTCGACATCTACAAGTGGCAGCCGCAGAACGCGGCGCAGCCGCTGGCGCTGTTCAAGCGCTTCTCCGCCCCCAAGACGCCGAGCCACCTGTCCATCGACACGAAGAGCAGCGTCGTCTACGCCAGCCTGCAGGACAGCTCGGAGCTGCTGGCCATCGACCTGAACACGATGGCGCCGCGCTGGAAGATCCCCGTCGGCAAGCTGCCGGCCGACCTCTACCTGACGCCCGACGACAAGTACCTGCTGGTGGCGCTCACCGGCGAGCGCAGCGTCGAGGTCTACGACGTCGGCGGCGCGCAGCCGCGGCTGGTCAAGAAGCTCGAGACCGGCGACGGCGCGCATTCGTTCCGCGCGCTGGGCGACCGCAAGCATGTGCTGGTGAGCAACCGCGCGGCCAACACGATCAGCAAGATCGCGCTGGCGGACTTCAAGGTGGTCGACACCTTCAAGGCGCCCGGCGGTCCGGACGACATGGAGATCCTGACCGACGGCCGCACGCTGATGTTCACCTCGCGCTGGGCGCGCAAGCTCACCGTGATGGACCTGCAGACCAAGCAGATCCTGCAGCAGGTCAAGGTCGGCAAGTCGCCGCACGGCGTCTGGACGCTGGACCAGATGCCGCGCCAGTGAGCGCCGGCTGACGAGGGCCCTGGCCGTGAAGATCCTGTTCGTCCCGCGTTGTCCGGCGCGTCCGGAACATCCGGCGCGCCCCGGTCGCCTGGCGCGTCCCGCCGTGGCGCTCGCCCTCGGCCTGACGGTGGTGGCGCAGGCGCAGCCGCAGGGCGCCTCGGCCCCGGCGCCGGCTCCCTGCGACAAGCCCGTCTACCTCACGTTCGACACCGGCCACATGGGCGTGGCGCCGCTGATCGTCGACACGCTGCGGCGCTTCGACGCGAAGGCGACCTTCTTCCTCGCCCAGGAGCCGACCATGGACGGCGGGCAGACGCTCGACGACAAGTGGGCGCCGTGGTGGAAGCAGCTCGCTGCGCAGGGCCACGATTTCGGCTCGCACACCTGGTTCCACGACGCCTGGTCGGCGGACCTGCCCGACGGCCGGTTCCGCTTCAAGCGCGCCGCCGGCGAGCAGGTGCCGCAGAACGTCGTGCTGAGCGCGGCCGAGTACTGCGAGGAACTCAAGCGCCCCGCGCGCCGCTTCCTCGAGATGACCGGCCGGCCGATGTCGATGATCTTCCGCGCGCCGGCCGGACGCACCTCGCCGGCGCTGCTCGCGGCGGCGCAGGCCTGCGGATTCCGGCACGTGGGCTGGAGTGCCTCCGGCTTCCTCGGCGACGAACTGCCCAGCGACAAGTACCCCAACCCCGCGCTGCTCGACCAGGCGCTGCGGCGCGTCAAGCCGGGCGACATCCTGATGGCGCACCTGGGCATCTGGTCGCGCCAGGACCCGTGGGCGCCGGCGGTGCTGGAGCCGCTGCTGCAAGGCTTGAAATCCCGGGGCATGTGCTTCGCGCCCTTGCGCGATCATCCGGATTACGTCGCCTGGATGCGCCGGCCGCAGGAGGCGGTCGCGAAGGCGGCCGCGAGCGGCGTGCCGGTTGGCGTTCCGGCCGGCCTTTCGGCTGTGCCGGCCACCCCCGGGCCCGCCGGGCCGAAGGACGCCCTGAAGCGCTGAGGCGCGCGGGCGGCACGGACGCGATCCACCGATTCATGGAAGGACCGACAGCGTGATGGACTGGCTCACCGATCTGTTCGCACAGGCGCAGCAGGCGCTGTTCGAGAGCGTCATTCAACCGGTCGTCTTCCACCTGGGCTACGGCAACCTGCTGGAGGACGCCTTCGACGCGACCGGCTGGCTGCTGGTGGGCCTGATCCAGATCGTCGTGATGCTGGCGGTGATCGGTTCGTTGCAGCGCTGGCGGCCCGCCGAGGCGGTCACCGATCGCCATGCGATCCGCATCGACATCGTCTACACGCTGATCCAGCGGCTGGGCGTGTTCCGGCTGGCGATGTTCTTCTCGCTGGATCCGGTGGTCGACAGCCTGGTCGGCGAGATGCGCATGATCGGCCTGCCGTCCTTCCAGCTCGACGCGATCTGGCCCGGCGTCACCGACCAGGCCTGGGTCAGCTTCGTGCTGTACCTGGTGGCCTTCGACCTGCTGCAGTACTGGCTGCATCGCGCGCAGCATTCATGGCACTGGTGGTGGGCGCTGCATGCGCTGCATCACAGCCAGCGCCAGATGACGATGTGGAGCGACAGCCGCAACCACCTGCTGGACGACCTGCTGATCGACAGCGCGGTCGCGCTGACGGCGGTGCTGATCGGCGTCGGGCCCGGCCAGTTCGTCGCGCTGGTCGCGATCTCGCAGCTGCTGGAGAACCTGCAGCACGCCAACCTGCGGCTGAGCTTCGGCGCGATCGGCGAGCGTCTGCTGGTGAGCCCGCGTTTCCACCGCCTGCATCACTCGATCGGCATCGGCCATGAAGGCTTCGGCCGCGGCACGCTGGGCGGCCACAACTTCGCGGTCATGTTCCCGATCTGGGACGTGCTGTTCCGCACCGCCAACTTCGAGGACCGCTGGGACCCGACCGGCGTGCGCGACCAGTTGCCGGAAGAGGGCGGCCGCGACTACGGCCGCGGCTTCTGGGCCCAGCAGTGGCTGGGGCTGAAGCGCCTCGCCGGACGTGACAAGATCGCGGCCGCGCCCGGAGGCGGCGCCCTGCCGCCCGGCGGCGCGACGATGGACATCGCCGGCCAGGCGCCGGCTGGAGGGAACCAGGGATGATCAAGCCGATGAGCCGCATCGCGGACGCGTTCTGGCGGGCGGCCGCGTACTGCCTGCATCCGCGGGTGATCGGCCTGTCGCTGCTGCCGCTGATCGTGTCGGCGGCGCTGGCGTTCGGGCTCGGCTACTTCTTCTGGGAAGCCGCCGTCGCCGGCGTGCGCGCGACGCTCGAGTCCTGGAGCCTGATCGACGGCCTGCTCAAGTGGCTGGACAGCCTCGGCGCCGCGTCCTTCCGCACGGTGCTCGCGCCGATCATCGTGCTGGCGATGGCCGTGCCGGCGCTGGTCGTGCTGAGCCTGCTGCTGGTGGCGCTGCTGATGACGCCGTCGATGGTGGACCTGGTCGCGCAGCGCCGTTTCGCGGGGCTGGAGCGCAAGCGCGGCGCCGGCTTCGTGGCCAGCCTCAGTTGGTCGCTGGGCCACACGCTGCTGTGCGTCGTGCTGCTGGTGGCGTCGCTGCCGTTCTGGCTGATCCCGCCGCTGGCGCTGATCCTGCCGCCGCTGATCTGGGGCTGGCTGGGCTACCGCGTGTTCACCTTCGACGTGCTGGCCGAACATGCGTCCGCGCCCGAGCGCCGCCGCCTGCTGGCCGAGCACCGGCTGCCGCTGCTGCTGCTGGGCCTGGCGACGGGCTACCTGGGCGCGGCGCCGGCGGCGATCTGGGCGATGGGCGCGTTGACGATCGCCTTCGCGCCGGTGCTGATCCTGGTGTCGGTCTGGCTCTACACGCTGGTGTTCGCCTTCAGCTCGCTGTGGTTCTCGCATTACGCGCTGGCCGCGCTGCAGGAGATGCGCCGCGCCGACACCCGCGCCGAACGCGCGCCCGATCCGGTGATGGACGCGTTGCCCGCCAACTATGCGACGGCGCCGCCCCTGGATGCCGAGGACCCGACGCCGCCGCCCGAGATCGAGAACCGGCCTTCGCCGCTCTGAAGCCGGCCGGCGCGCCGAGCGCGCCGCGACCGCTTTCATCGCCTTCATTGGCTTTCCGCTCCCACGTTTTCGCAGGAACCCGCATGAACATCGGCCTCTTCATCATTGGCGACGAGATCCTGTCCGGGAAGCGCCAGGACAAGCACCTGTCCAAGGTGATCGAGTTGCTGGGCGCGCGCGGCCTGTCGCTGGCCTGGGCGAAGTACCTGGGCGACGACCGGGAGCAACTGGTGCGCGAGTACCGGGCCGCCTTCGCCAGCGGCGACCTGTTCTTCAGCTGCGGCGGCATCGGCGCGACGCCCGACGACCACACGCGTCAGGCCGCCGCCGCGGCGCTGGGGCGGCCGCTCGAGCTGCATCCGGAGGCGGCCGAGCTGATCTGGCAACGCGTTCAGCAGATGGCGGCGGAGCAGGGCACGACGCCCGAGCGCGAGCACCCCGACACCCTGCGTCGCATGGAGATGGGCGTGTTCCCGCAGGGCGCGGCCATCATTCCGAATCCGTACAACAAGATCCCCGGCTTCTCGGTCGGCACGGCCTACTTCGTCCCCGGCTTCCCGGTGATGGCCCATCCGATGATCGAGTGGGTGCTGGACCACCGCCATGCCGAGCTGCACCGCGCGGTCGGCACGCGCGAGCGCTCGCTGATCGTCCAGGGCGCCATGGAAGCCAGCCTGACCCCGCTGATGGAGCGGATCGAATCCGAGTTCCCCGGCATCAAGGTGTTCTCGCTGCCCAGCGTCGATCACCCGCAGTGGGGACGCCACATCGAACTGGGCGTCAAGGGCGATGCGGCGGCCATGGACGCCGCCTACGAGGCCCTGCGCGCGGGCGTTGTCCAATTTGGTGCTGTCATCAGCACCGAGTTGGTGCGATGATGCACCGATTCGGGCTTCGGTCCGGATCATGCGGAGATCGCCCAGGCGTCGCTGTGCTCTGAACGACGGGCATTGCCCTCGGGTGGCGCGTTCGGCATCAAGGGCTTGCGCCTCATGCACCGGTCTGGCGCCTGGCTGTCACCGGATTGCCATCCGCTGGCATGCAAACTGCTAAATCGTCCGCGCTGGGCCGAAGCCCCACGACTCTTTCTTTCTCATCCAGCCCCCCTAGGAGTGATTGATGGCCACCAAGACCGTCGCCGACGTGATGAACATGGTGAAGGAGCACGAAGTCAAGTTCGTCGACTTCCGCTTCACCGACACCCGCGGCAAAGAGCAGCACGTGACCGTGCCCGTCTCCCATTTCGACGAGGACAAGTTCCAGTCGGGCCATGCCTTCGACGGCTCCTCGATCGCCGGCTGGAAGGGCATCGAAGCCTCGGACATGCTGCTGATCCCGGATCCGAACACGGCCAACATCGACCCCTTCTTCGAAGAGCCGACGCTGATCCTGTCCTGCGACGTCATCGACCCGACCGACGGCAAGGCCTATGAGCGCGACCCGCGCTCGCTGGCCCGTCGCGCCGAGGCCTACCTGAAGTCCTCCGGCCTGGGCGACACCGCCTACTTCGGCCCGGAACCCGAGTTCTTCATCTTCGACAGCGTGCGCTGGAACGTGGACATGTCCGGCTCGTTCGTGAAGATCGAATCGGAAGAAGCCGCCTGGAACACCGGCAAGGACTACGAGCACGGCAACAGCGGCTATCGTCCCACCGTCAAGGGCGGCTACTTCCCGGTGCCCCCGGTCGACAGCGGCCAGGACATGCGCTCGGAGATGTGCCTGATCCTGGAACAGATGGGCATCCCCGTCGAAGTCCACCACCACGAGGTCGCCAACGCCGGCCAGATGGAGATCGGCACCAAGTTCAGCTCGCTGGTGCAACGCGCCGACTGGCTGCAGCTGCAGAAGTACATCATCCAGAACGTCGCGCACGCCTACGGCAAGACGGCCACCTTCATGCCGAAGCCCATCGTCGGCGACAACGGCTCGGGCATGCACGTGCACCAGTCGGTCTGGAAGGACGGCAAGAACCTGTTCGCCGGCGACGGCTACGCGGGCCTGAGCGACTTCGCGCTGTACTACATCGGCGGCATCATCAAGCACGCCCGCGCGCTCAATGCCATCACCAACCCCGGCACCAACTCGTACAAGCGCCTGGTGCCCGGCTTCGAAGCCCCGGTGAAGCTGGCCTACTCGGCCAAGAACCGCTCGGCCTCGATCCGCATCCCCTACGTCGCCAACCCGAAGGGCCGCCGCATCGAGGCGCGCTTCCCGGATCCCTCGGCCAACCCCTACCTGTGCTTCGCCGCGCTGCTGATGGCGGGCCTGGACGGCGTCGAGAACAAGATCCATCCGGGCGAAGCCGCCACGAAGGACCTGTACCACCTGCCGCCGGAAGAAGACGCGAAGATCCCGACCGTCTGCCACTCGCTGGACCAGGCGCTGGACTACCTGGACAAGGACCGCGCGTTCCTGACCAAGGGCGGCGTGTTCACCGACAGCTTCATCGATGCCTACATCGAGCTGAAGATGCAGGAAGTCCAGCGCTTCCGCATGACCACCCACCCGGTCGAGTTCGACATGTACTACTCGCTGTGATCGCAAGCGCGGAGCGCGCCATGACCGCCCAGGCACGGCCCGCTCCGCACGCTTGCCACCGCGCGCAGGGACGGCCATGGCCGTCCCTTTTGCTTTGCCGCGGCGTGTCCGACGCTCCACAGCCCTACACCTGGCAACAGCGCTTCCGCATGGCGCCATGCCCATCGGCGACCGATTGCGTCACAATGCCTCCCGGCTCTGGTCAGTTGGAAGCAGGGAATGCAGATGACGCTGCAGAAGAAGCGGGTGGGACGGGAATGGCCGGCGCTGGTGCTGGTCGCGATGGCGGCCATGGCCGCCGGTTCTGCCGGGGCGCAGGGCGTGGTGTACCGCTGCCCCGGACCGCCGGTGCTGTACACCGACGCGCTGTCCGCGAAGGAGGCCGCCGAGAAGGGCTGCCGCAGCATCGAGGGCACGCCGATCTCGGTGATCGCGCCGGTCAAGCCGCGTTCGCCGACGGTGTCGGCCTCGGGGACGCAAGGTGACCTCAAGGTCGATGCCAAGGACCAGCGCGTGCGCGACGACGATCGCCGCCGCATCCTCGAGCAGGAACTGCGCGAAGCCGAAGGCAAGCTCGCCAAGCTCCAGCAGGAGTACAACAACGGCCAGCCCGAGCGCCGTGGCGACGAGCGCAACTACCAGAAATACCTGGACCGCACGACCGAGCTCAAGGCCTCCGTCTCGCGCCAGGAGGCCGACGTCCAGGCCATCAAGCGCGAGCTCGCGAAGCTGCCGCCGCCCAACCTCTGAACGGGGATCGGCGGGGAGCACCGCCGCGGTGTCGCGCGTCATTGGCGACGACGGCGACGAGGGCGACACCGCATGAATCCCAAACCCGTTTCCCCCGTTTCCCCCGACGAGCCGTTCGCGTGCTTCGATCTCCTGGCGACGCTGGTCGCCGTGGTCCGTCCCGACGGCACCTGCGAGTTCGCCAACACCGCGGTCGAGACGCTGTTCAACCTGCCGCGCCGCGCGGTGCAGGGCAGCAACCTGCTGGAGTGGTTCACCGACACCGGCCGCCTGGTCGAGGCGCTGGAGGAAGTCAGCCGCAACGCCTTCTCCAGCTCGCGCTTCGACGCGACCATCCGCCGCGGGCCGCGCACCCATGACGACCTGCTGCCGGTGCATGTCATCGTCAGCCAGACGGACGATCCGCAGCGGCTGGTGATCGAGCTGATCGAGAACGCGCAGCAGACGCGCCAGGACCGCGAGGAACGCAACCTCGACCAGGTCCACTCGATCAAGGAACTGACGCGCAACCTCGCGCACGAGATCAAGAACCCGCTGGGCGGCATCCGCGGCGCGGCGCAGCTGCTGGCGCTGGAGCTGCAGCCCACCGACCTGTGGGGCGAGCTCGAGGAATACACCGAGGTCATCATCCACGAGGCCGACCGGCTGCAGTCGCTGGTGGACCGGCTGCTGGCGCCGCACCGGCGCGCGCAGGTGGTGGGCGATGTCAACATCCACGAGATCTGCGAGCGGGTGCGCTCGCTGGTGCTGGCGCAGTACCCGCGCGGGCTGACGCTGCAGCGCGACTACGACATCTCGCTGCCCGACTTCCGTGGCGACCGCGAGCAGCTGATCCAGGCGGTGCTCAACATCGTCCAGAACGCGGCGCAGGCGCTGCACGAGCGCATCGCTGCCGGCGACGCGGTCATCGCCCTGCGCACACGGGTGGCCCGGCAGGTGACGATCGGCAAGCAGCGCTGGCGCTTGGCATTGGAATTGCATGTCGAGGACAACGGCCCGGGCGTGCCCGAGGAGATCAAGGACCGCATCTTCTTTCCGCTGGTTTCAGGGAGGGATGGCGGTTCCGGTCTCGGGTTGACGCTGGCGCAGACGATCGCCCAACAGCACCAGGGGATGATCGACTGCGACAGCCAGCCGGGCCGGACCGATTTCCGAATCACCCTGCCTTTGCCCTGAGCCGCGGCCACAAGTCGACAACGGGGAAAAGGGGAGCCATAGATGAAGTCGATCTGGATTGTTGACGACGACCATTCGATCCGTTTTGTTCTCGAGAAGGCGCTCACGCGCGAAGGGCTGCCGGTGCGCAGCTTCAGCCAGACGCGCGACGTGCTGGCGGCGCTGGAGGACGACACGCCGCAAGTGCTGGTGTCGGACATCCGCATGCCGGGCGGCTCCGGCCTGGAGCTGCTGACCACGGTCAAGAAGCAGCTGCCGGGTCTGCCGGTGATCATCATGACGGCCTACTCGGACCTGGACAGCGCGGTCAGCGCCTTCCAGGGCGGGGCTTTCGAATACCTGCCCAAGCCCTTCGACCTGCCGCGCGCGGTCGAGCTGATCCGGCGCGCGCAGGAGGAGAGCCAGCGCGAGGCGGTCGGCGAGGCCGAGCAGGTGCAGATGCCCGAGATGCTGGGCCAGGCGCCGGCGATGCAGGATGTGTTCCGCGCGATCGGCCGCCTGAGCCAGAGCCACGTGACGGTGCTGATCACCGGCGAGTCGGGCTCGGGCAAGGAGCTGGTGGCGCGCGCGCTGCACAAGCACAGCCCGCGCGCGGAAGGGCCGTTCGTCGCGATCAACACCGCGGCGATCCCCAAGGACCTGCTGGAGTCGGAACTTTTCGGCCATGAGCGCGGCGCGTTCACCGGCGCGCAGGCGACGCGGCGCGGCCGCTTCGAGCAGGCCGAGGGCGGCACGCTCTTCCTCGACGAGATCGGCGACATGCCGCTGGACCTGCAGACGCGGCTGCTGCGCGTGCTGTCCGATGGCCAGTTCTATCGCGTCGGCGGCCACAGCCCGCAGAAGGCCAATGTGCGCGTCGTCGCGGCGACGCACCAGAACCTGGAGACGCTGGTCAAGGAAGGCCGCTTCCGCGAGGACCTGTTCCACCGCCTGAACGTGATCCGCCTGCGGCTGCCGCCGCTGCGCGAGCGCCGCGAGGACGTGCCGCTGCTGGCGCGCTACTTCCTGCAGCGCAGCGCGGGCGAGCTCGGCGTCGAGCCGAAGCGGCTGTCCGAGGCGGCGCTGCAGCGCCTGGTCGGTTTCGACTTCCCGGGCAACGTGCGGCAGCTGGAGAACATCTGCCACTGGCTGAGCGTGATGGCACCCAGCCTGGTGGTCGAGGCCAAGGACCTGCCGCAGGAGCTGCTCGCGACGCCGGGCGCGCACGCGGCGCCCTCGGGCGGGCTCTCGGCCGAGGTGGTGCCGCTCGCGAGCGGCCTGACCGGCGCCGGCGCGGCGGCACCGCTGCCCTTGCCGGCGGTCCCGATCCCGCCGTCGCCCGACGCCTGGATCGCCGAGATGGCGCGCGAGGCGCGCCGGCTGCTCGCGGCCGGCGAGCCCAACGTCTGGGACGTGCTGACCCGTCGCTTCGAGGCCAGCCTGATCCTGACCGCGCTGGACCTGACCCGCGGCCGCCGCATCGAGGCCGCGCAGAAGCTGGGCATCGGCCGCAACACCATCACGCGCAAGATCCAGGAGCTCAACCTCGACGCGTGAGGCGGTCCAGCCACACGCCCAGTCCCTGGGCGTTGAGCTCGACGTCCATCGCCAGCAGGGCGGCCACGCGCGTGGGCGCCATCCGGTCGCCGAGGTGCTCGCGCACCCGGCGCTGGAACATCGCGAGCAGCTCGCGCTTGAGCGCGGCATGCCGATCGGGCGCGTCCTTCAGGCCGCTCGCGATCGCGACCATCTCGTCGATCTGCGACAGCAGCAGCGCCGCCAGGCGCTCGACGTCCGCCGCATCGCGGCCGACGGCGCTGTAGTGCGTCAGGTACATGCGTGACGGCCGCGTCGCCATCATCCGGCGGATGGAGTCGCGCAGCGCGTCGGGTTCGAACTGCACCGGCGTGCTGGTCGGCAGGATCCAGGCGCCCCGCTCGGGATCGTCGAATTCGCGGTAGGACAGGCCGAAGGTGTCGCCGGTGAACCAGCCGCCGCTGGCGTCGTCCCACAGGCAGTGGTGGTGCCGCGCATGTCCCGGCGTGTCGATCAGCCGCAGCGTGCGCGCGCCCACGGCGATGCGCTGCTCGTCGCTGCTGGCCTGGGCGCGCGACTCCGGCACGCCGACCAGCTCGCCGTAGGAGCGGCGCATCTCTTCCTCGCCGTAGACGGCCAACGCGCCGGCCCACAGCGCCGAGGGATCGACCATGTGCCGCAGCCCCCGTGGGTGCACCAGCATCGTGGCCGACGGCAGCGCCGCCATCAGCGGCCCGACGCCGCCGGCGTGGTCCAGGTGCACGTGCGTCGGGATCACCCAGTCCACCGCCTCGCGCGGCAGGCCCAGCGCCTCCAGCGCGCCGAGCAGCCGCGGCAGCGCATGGCGCGTGCCGGTGTCGATGAAGGCCGCCCGGCCGCCGTCCACGACCAGGAAGGCGGCATCGAAGTGGTCGCGCTGGAAGGCGGTGTCCACGGCATAGAGGCCGGGGCCGAGCGCTTCCAGGTAGGCCGGCAGCGATGCCGGGGCCGGGGGCAGGGCGGTGTTGTCGCTCACGGGAGGTCTCCGGGTCGGGTTCTTAGAATGGCCCGCAGGTTACGCGATGCCGCCCTTGGGCGCCGTCGCGCGCAGGACGCGCTCTTTCCGCGCTCCTGCTCCCGTTCCCCGTTCGCCCGTTCCCACGCTTCCCCGGAAGCCCACCGCATTGAGGACCCCGCCATGGCCGTTCGAGAGATCCTGAAGATGGGCGATCCCCGCCTGCTGCGCCATGCCCAGCCGGTCGAGGCCTTCGACACGCCGGCGCTGCGCGCGCTGCTCGAGGACATGTTCGACACGATGAAGGCCGCCAACGGCGCCGGCCTGGCCGCGCCGCAGATCGGCGTGGACCTGCAGGTGGTCGTGTTCGGTTTCCAGCGCAACGAGCGCTACCCGGAGGCGCCGCCGGTGCCGATGACGGTGCTGATCAACCCGACGATCGAGCCGCTGACCGACGAGACCGAGGAGGGTTGGGAAGGCTGCCTGTCCGTGCCGGGCCTGCGCGGCGTGGTGCCGCGGCTGAGCCGCATCCGCTATCGCGGCTTCGACGCCTTCGGCGGCCTGATCGACCGCGAGGCCGAGGGCTTCCATGCCCGCGTCGTCCAGCATGAATGCGACCACCTGGTGGGCACGCTCTATCCGATGCGGATCAAGGACTTCAGCCGCTTCGGCTTCACCGAGGTCCTGTTCCCGGGCCTGGACCCGAACACCGACGATTGAGGCGGCCCGGCGCCGGGCCCCGGCGCAGGTGTACGCTGCCCGATTGACGGTTCGGCAACAGGGCGACAAGTTGTAAGCATCCGTGCACCGGCTTGTCGTCGCCGCGTTAAAAAACGATCGCGGAACTCCGCGTCCCGCAGCCCCGGCGTCCTCCGGGGGAGGCTACTGGTCATGACTGAGTCCCTGAATCGATGGCCGGCCGGCGTGCCGAGGGCGCGTTGGCTGATGACCCTGGCGATGCTGCTGCTCACGCTGGCCGCGGCGCTGGCGCATGCGCCGGCCTGGGCGGATCCCCCGTCCCGCGCCGGACGACTGGCCGAGATGACCGGCACCGTCTGGCTGTACGACGCCGAAGAGCGCGAATGGGTGCAGATGCACCGCAACCAGACCGTCGGCGAGGGCGACCGCCTGCGCGCCGACGACGGCAGCGGCGCCACGGTGACGATCGGGACGGCGACGCTGTGGATGGACCAGCGCAGCGAGATCGAGTTCAACGCGCTCGCCGATTCCCGCATCGCGGTGCAGATCGTCAAGGGCGGCGTGGGGCTGCGCGTGCGCGGCCAGGAGTCGGCGGATGAATGGACGCTGCGCACGCTGGAAGGCCGCTTCGGCTTCGAGCGCGAGGGCCTGTACCGCGTCTCGCAGCTGGATCGCGGCAGCGAGGCGCAGGCCTGGCAGGGCAAGCTGCGTTTCGACTCGCGCGCGACCGACGCGCAGCCGGTCTGGCTCGGCACGAACGAGCAGGCCGAGTTCTGGTGGGACAACGGCCCGCGCACCGAGCGCCAACCGCTGCAGCAGGATGGCTTCGCGCGGCTGATCCTCGAGGACAACCGTGACCTCGGCGCGCAGCCGCTGGTGGGCAGCGGCACGCCCGTGCCCTATGTCTCTCCCGAGATGACCGGCGCCGAGGACCTGGCGCGCTACGGCGCCTGGGAGCAGAGCCCCGACTACGGCGCGGTGTGGGTGCCGACGGTGGTCGTGGCCGACTGGGCGCCGTACCGCTACGGCCGCTGGGTGTGGAGCGCGCGCTGGGGCTACACCTGGGTCGACGACATGCCCTGGGGCTTCGCGCCCTTCCACTACGGCCGCTGGGCCTACTGGCGCGACCGCTGGTGCTGGGTGCCGGGGCCCTACGTGCGCCGGCCGGCCTACGCGCCGGCGCTGGTGGGCTGGGTGGGGCCGGGGATCTCGGTCGGCGTGGTCGTCGGGGGCGGACGTCGTCCGCCGCCGCCGCGCTACGGTGGCTGGGTGCCGCTGGCGCCGCGCGAGGCGTGGACGCCGTCCTACCGCTACAGCCAGGCCTATTGGCGCCGGGTCAATCCGGGGCCGAATCCCGCGACCGTCGTCCGGCCGGGCGAACGCCCGCCGTACTACCGCCATGAACGCGAGCATGGCGCCCTGTTCACGCAACGGCCGGTGGCCGCGCCGCTGCCCGCCACGGCGCTGCAGCCGCAGCGCTCCTGGCCGCCGCGGCCGGGCGGGCAGGCCGACAGCCGCCCGGACGGCCGACCGTTCATCGACCGCGACCGTGACGGCCGCCCGGATGGTCGCCCCGATGGCCGCGAAGGTCGGCCTTACCTCGACCGCAATGGCGATGGCCGTCCGGACAACATCGGCGACGCACGCCCCGGCGACAGCCGGCCAGTGCGCGGCGTGATCCGACCGGAACCCGACGCGGCCACCGTCCGACCCCAGCTGCCCACGGCCGCGCCGTCACCGGCGGCACAGACGGTGGTGCCGCAGCGTGGTCCGGACGTCCAGCGTCCATCCGAGCGACGTGAAGGTGACCGGGATCCGTGGCGTCCGCGCGGCCAGGACGGCGCGGAGCGCAACGACCATGGCAACGATCGCGCTAACGATCGCGGTAACGATCGCGGCAACGGCCGGGGCGACTGGGGCCACCGTGGCCGCGACTGGCAAGGGCCCGAACGCCAGGATCCGGTGCGCGTGGCGCCGCCGGCGCGGATCGAGCAACCGCGCGTGGAGTCCCCGCGCTTCGAGCCGCCGCGCGCCGAGCAGCCTCGCTTCGAGCGTCCGCAGCCGCGGATGGAACAGCCTCGGATGGAGCAGCCGCGCGTGGAGGCGCCGCGTCCGATGCCGCAGCCGCAACCGCGCATGGAGGCCCCACGCCCGGCGGCGCCTGCGCCGGCACCGCGCGCCGAGCCATCCCGTCCGGCACCAACGCCGGCGCCGCGTGCGGAACCGCCGCGCGGTCGCGGCGAACCCGGCCCGCGCCAGATGGAACGCTGAGCGCCGGGCTCAGTCGATCCTGAACGACACGCCGGTGATGAACAGCGTGTCGTTCTTCTTGAGGCCTTCGCCGGGATTGCTGTCGTAGCGGTGCTGGACGGTGGCGGTCAAGCTCAGGCGCTTGGTCATCGCGACCGACAGGCCGCCGTCGAAGGTCGCGCGGTACTCGCCGCTGTTGCGCAGGTCGGGCAGATAGGCGAGCCGCTGCTTGAGCGTCGTGTTGTCGGAGACCTTGTGGTTGGACTCCTCGGCCAGCAGCACCTCGAGGTTGCCGTAGCGGCTGCGGGTGACGCCATCGACGATGGCGGGCGCGACGTAGCGCTCGTGCGTGTAGCCGAGACCGCCGGAGACATCCCAGGTCAGGTCGTCGCGCTTGATCAGGTGGTAACCGGCGCCGCCGCCCACCGACAGCCGCGAGGACAGGTTGGCCGGCTCGTCCTTGAGCGCGTCGAACTGGCCGAAACCGAAGATGCGATCGGTGAGATCGCGCTGGTAATGCGCGCCGAAGGCGTAGCGCTGCTCGGAGTCCGAATCGTCGTCCTTGAGGTACATCGCACGGCCGTTGAGCGAGAGCTTGTCGGTGGTGCTCGCCTTGACGGCTTCGCCGCTCAGGTTGACGGTGGTCGAGTCGCTGTTGCCGGAGGAGACGCTCGCGCCGGCGGTGAACAGGGCGCGCCACTGGCCGTCGTTCTTGACGGTGACCTGGGCGAAGGAGAGCAGCGGCGCGGCGGCGAGGCAGGCGGTGGCAAGGAGTCGCGTCGGCGGCATGTCGGGTCCTTTCAGAGGAGAAAACATGCGCTGGACGCGGCAACCTCCGGTCCCGGCGCGCGCTCAGCGCGCGTTTGCTTGCATCTGGCCGCCCGCTGATCACAAGGGCTTACATCCATGCCGCCAGGGAAACGAAATGGCGGCAGGCCAGGGCCTTGCCACGCGGACCGCAGGCAGGAGCGCGCCGCTTAGAACGCGTCGGTCATGGACCGGTGCCGTCCGCCTTCACGTAGGAGGCCACACCGTTGCCGAAGGACCACTCGTCGCGCTGGTTGGAACTCAGCACGATCTGCACGTCCTCGCGCCGCAGGCCGGGGCTGATGGCCAGCCGGTCGGCGATGGCCTGGTAGAGCGCCTGCTTCTGCGCCGTGTCGCGCCAGTTGCCGGCCACCAGGTGGATGAACACCACGTCGCTGCTGCGATGGATGCCCAGGTAACCGGCATCGAAGATGAAGTCCTCCGGGTCATGCTGATCGATCAGCTGGAAGCGGTCATCGGGCGGGATCTTGTAGGCGTCGATCAGGCCCTGGTGGACGCTGTCGGCGATCGCGCGCACATGCTCGCGGGACTTGCCCTTGAGCAGGGAGATGCGGACGAGTGGCATGGGGGCTCCTTCTTCGGTTCAGGCGGATTCAGGCAGGTTCAGGCCGTGGTCATGATCTGGAGGTGGCGGTCGAACGAGGCCTCCACCGCGGCTTGTGCGCCGCCGATGATGTTGCGCCCCCAGCTGTAGCCATACACATCGTCATAGGCCAGGCCGGCGAGGCGCTCGCGCATCGCCATCACCTCGCGCGGCCCGAGCGGCACGAAGTTCGGCGAGCTGTACAGGAAGCTCACGCTGCGCCGGTTCGATGCGACCTGCGGCGAATCGCCGACGAACAGCGCCCCGCCGCCGCGCGGCCCGGTGGCCCAGTGCAGCGCCGTGCTGCCGGGGAAGTGGCCGCCGGTGCGCACCAGCGTGACCCCGGCGCCCAGGCTCAGCCGGTCGCCCTGCCAGTGCTCGATGCAGCGCGCGGGCCGCTGCACCCAGGCGCGGTCGTTGTGATGCAGCAGGATGGGCACGCCGCCGAGAGCCTCGCTCCACTGCACCATCGACGAATAGAAGTGGGGATGCGAGATCACGATCCGGTCGACGCCGCCGCGTTCGCGCAGCGCGGCGACGGCCTCGCCGGTGACCAGGCTCAGCGATTCCCACAGGACGTTGCCGGCTTCGGTGGGCAGCAGCAGCACGCGCTGCGGGATGGCGAAGCTGCCCGCCACCGCGAAGGCCGGCAGGCCGTCGTCCTCGCCGATGCGCAGCTTGAAGCGCGTGGCCAGCGCCTCATGGGTGGTCCAGTGCTGGCCGCTCCAGCCGACGTACTGACGGTCGTCCTGGCAGATCGGGCAAGCGCGTGGCGGCGCGTCGCTGAGCGCGAATTGCGTGCCGCAGGTGTCGCAGAGGTGGTGTTGCATGAGTCGGTACTCTACGGATACGCTGGCCCGATGAAAGCGCCAGTTTCGACCAATCTCATGGAACCAGTTCTGCCCTTTGAACTGGACCTGGACGACGTCCGCAATGGCGGGCTGACCCGCTCGCTGCATCGTCAGCTGCGGGCGGCGATCCTGGAGCGGCAACTGCCGGCGGGCTTCGCGCTGCCGTCCACGCGGCGCCTGGCCGAGGTGCTGGGCGTCGGCCGCAACACGGTGGTTGCCGCCTACGACCTGCTGGTGGCGGAAGGCCACGCCCAGGCGCGCG
>NZ_JBQEOF010000021.1:0-34873 GCF_052044995.1 Roseateles sp. 22389 | reverse complement strand
GCGGCGCGCGGCGGCACGGGGCGGGGTGTCGACGGTGAGCCGCGCGGAGGACCTCCGCATCGCTCCCGCCTGGCGACAGCCCGCGCCGCGCATCGCGCACGCGCGGCCGCTGCCGGCGCGCTCGTTCCGCACCGGCGTCCCCGAGGACCGCGGCTTCGAGCACGACACCTGGCGGCGACTGACGGCGCGGGCACTGCGCACCCTGGCGCGATCGTCCTTCCTGTACGGGCCGGCGGAAGGGCTGCCGGCGCTGCGTGAGGCCATCGCCGGCCATGTGGCCTTCGTCCGCGCGGTGGTCTGCGAGCCCGGGGACCTGCTCATCACCTCCGGCGCGCAGCAGGCCTTCGACCTGCTGGCCCGGCTGCTCGTGACGCCGGGGCGCACGATGGTGGCGCTCGAGAACCCCGGCTACATGCCGGCACGCGCGGCCTTCGCCGCGGCCGGCGCACGGCTGGTCGGAGTGCCGGTCGATGCGGAGGGTCTGCGCGTGGACCGCCTGCCCGACGGCGTGAAGGTGATCTGCGTGACGCCGTCGCACCAGATGCCCACCGGCGCGGTGATGTCCGCGGCGCGGCGCCAGGCGCTGCTGGCCCGCGCGCGCGAGCTCGGCGCGGTGATCGTGGAGGACGACTACGACGGCGAGTTCCAGTTCGAGCCCCATGCGCAGGACGCGCTGCAGACGCTCGATCGCGAGGGGCGGGTCTTCTACGTCGGCACGTTCTCGAAGAGCCTGTTCCCGTCGCTGCGCAAGGGTTTCGTGGTGACGCCGCCCTGGGCGCGCGATGCCCTGGTGGACATCCGGCGCACGAGCGATTCACACGGCGACGCGGTGACCCAGGCGACGCTGGCCGCCTTCATCGCGGACGGGCATCTGGCGCGCCACATCCGCCGCATGCGGCCGATCTACCGGCAGCGCCGGGAAGCGCTGGTCAAGGGACTGGACGCGGCGCTGGGCCGCTGGGTGGAGGTGCTGCCCGGCGCGGCCGGCCTGCACCTGAGCGTGCGGGTCCGCCGGCCGGCGGCGATGCCGGCGCTGCTGGACGTGGTCCAGCAGCACATGCCGGGCGTCCTGCCGCTGTCCGCGTACGCGCTGGGCAAGCCGTCGGTGCACGGGCTGTGCATGGGCTACGGCTGCGTCGAGGTCGAGCAGATCGTGCAGGCGGTGCGGGCGGCGGGGCAGGCGCTCGCGCGCGCCATGCCCTGAGACGACGCTGCCCGATCGGCTCGGCGGCCCGGCGACCCCTCAGGCCACCGCCGGCATCACCGTGCCCACGCACGGCCCGAAGCCGATCGCGCGCCGCCCCGGCGCCTCGCAGCGGCCGACCAGCGCCACGCTGTCGCCATCCTGCAGGAAGGTGCGCTGCTCGCCGCCGGGCAGCGTGATCGCCTGCTTGCCGCCCTGGGTCAGTTCCAGCAACGAGCCGCCCTGGTCGGCCGCGGGACCGGACATCGTCCCCGAGCCGAAGAGATCGCCCGGCTGCAGGTTGCAGCCGTTGCTCGCGTGGTGCGTCAGCATCTGCGCGACCGTCCAGTAGGCATCGGCGAAGTCCGAGGCCATCAGCTTCGCGGGCGCCTGGCCCGCGTCGCGCATCGCGCGCGTCTGCAGGTGGACCTCCAGACGGATGCCGATGGCGCCGCGCTCCCGGTTGGCGGCGCCGTCCAGATAGGGCAGCGGCTGCGGATCGCCTTCGGGCCGCGTGAAGGCGCGCCGGAACGGCGCCAGCGCCTCCATCGTGATCACCCACGGCGAGATCGTCGTGGCGAAGCTCTTCGCCAGGAACGGACCCAGCGGCTGGTACTCCCAGGCCTGCAGGTCGCGGGCGGACCAGTCGTTCAACAGCACCAGGCCGAACAGGTGCTGCTCCGCCTCGTCGATCGGGACCGGACGGCCCGGCTCGTTGCCGGTGGCCACCAGCGCGCCGACCTCCAGCTCATAGTCCAGCCGCTTGACCGGGCCGAAGCCCGGCGCTTCGGCCTCGGGCGCCTTGGTCTGGCCGAGCGGGCGGCGGAAGGTCTGCCCGCTGACGCCGATCGACGACACGCGCCCGTGGTACCCGATCGGCACCCACTTGTAGTTGGGCAGCAGCGGGTTGTCGGGGCGGAAGAGCTTGCCCACGGCCGTCGCATGATGGATGCCGGCGTAGAAGTCGGTGTAGTCGCCGATGCGGCAGGGCAGCGTCATCTCGACCTCGCTCATCGGCTTGAGCGCCGGCGCCAGCTGGGCGGCCTGCTTCGGCCCGGCATCGTCCTGGAGCGCCGCGACGAGCTCATGCCGCAGCTGCCGGCGCAGGCCGGGGCCGATCGCCATCAGCGGATTCAGGCCGAGGCCCTCGCAGGTGCGCAGGACCGCGCCGAGCGCGTCCGACAGCGCGCCCAGCTCGGCCGCGGCGATCAGGTCCAGCACCTGGTCGCCGATCGCCGTCACCGGGCGGAAGGCGCCGGTCGAGCCGGCGGCGCGGGCCATGCCCAGCGGCAGGTTCTGGATCGGGAAGTCGGTGTCTGCAGCATTCGCGGACGCGACCCAGCTGCGCAGCGCCGGGTCGTGGGTGTGGTCGAGGTCGGTCATCGGATCAGGTCTTTCGTTGTTCGTGTGCTTGAGAGCGCTCCCGGCGCGCGAGCGGCGACGCTCACGCCGGCTTGAACTTGTCCTTCAACCCGCCCCAGCAGGCGGCATAGTCCGCGTCGAGCGCGCCACCACGCAGCGCCCATTCGGACGGGCGGAAGCGCCAGCGGCTCTCGAACATGAAGGCCAGCGTGTGATCGAGCTTCTGCGGCGTGAGGGTCCGCGTGCTCGCCGCTTCGAAGGCGTCAGCATCGGGGCCGTGCGGCACCAGGCAGTTGTGCAGGCTGGCGCCGCCGGGGCGGAAGCCCTCGGGCTTGGCGTCGTACTGGCCGTGGATCAGGCCCATGAACTCGCTCATCACGTTGCGGTGGTACCAGGGCGGACGGAAGGTGTCCTCCTGCACCAGCCAGCGCGGCGGAAAAATCACGAAGTCGCAGTTGGCGGTGCCGGGCGTGTCGCTGGGCGAGGTCAGCACGGTGAAGATCGACGGATCGGGATGGTCGAAACTGATCGAGCCGATCGTCATGAAGTGCGCGGTGTCGTACTTCAGCGGCGTCAGGTTGCCGTGCCAGGCGACCACGTTGAACGGCGTCACCGCCTGCGCATTGCGCCACAGCGCGCCGCCGGTCTTGCGGATGACCTCGTAAGGCGCACCCTCGGGCTCGTGCGCGGCCACGGGCGCGAGGAAGTCGCGCGGATTGGCCAGGCCGTTGGAGCCGATCGGGCCGAGCTCCGGCAGCCGGAACGCGGCGCCGTAGTTCTCGCAGACATAACCGCGGGCCGCGCCGTCGTGCGCCTCGACCCGGAAGGTCACGCCGCGCGGGATCAGCGCGATCTCGCCGGGCACGACGTCCAGCACGCCCATCTCCGTCGTGAGCCGCAGTCCGCCCTGCTGCGGAACGATCAGCATCTCGCCGTCGGCATTCATCAGCGCGCGGCGCATCATCGGACGGTTGAAGGCGTAGATCAGCGCGGCCATGCCGGTCTGCGCATCGGGGTCGCCGTTGCTGACGATGGTCTTGAGGCTGTCGATGAAGTCGACGCCGGTCGCGCCCGGTTGATCGTCCGGCATCGGGAACGGATGCCAGCGCAGCGGATCGGGCGGCGCCGCGACACCGCCGGCGGCACCGCTGGTCCAGAACGGCTGCTCGTAGGCATGGAAGGCGCCGGTCACCACCGACGGCTGCCGGCGGTACAACCAGGTGCGGCGGTTCTCGACCCGGGGCGCGGTGAAGGCGCTGCCCGAGAGCAGCTCCGGGTAGAGGTCCATCGGCGCGCGCTGCGGGCTGTTGCGGCCGCGCGGCAGGGCACCGGGGATCGCCTCGGTCTCGAACTGGTTGCCGAAGCCGCTCTGGTAGCGGGGCGCGTTCGGCGCGACGGCGCCGGGCTCGGTCGCGCGAAGGGGCTCAGGTGCGTTCATGCGGGTCCTCGTGGGAAGCGGCGCCCGCGGGCGGGGCATCGCTGGAAGTGGAACGGGCGGCCGCAGCCAGCGCTTCGAGCAGCACGTCCTGACGGCCGATGTGGTTGGCAAGCAGCAGGATCAGCCGGGCGTTGAAGGCGTGGCTTTGCGCGGGTTCGAGACCTTGATGCGCGGCGAGCAAGGCTTCGTAGAAGTCGTCGCCGGCGTCGATATTGGGCGAGGTGATCAGCGGCATGTGGGCGTCTCCTCGAGGGCGGCATCGTGCGCCAGCGCGCGGCGCAGGGCCGAGTGGAGCTCGGCCGCGGTCGGGTGGCGGAGGCGGGCGCAGACATGCTGGTCCGGACGCAGCAGAACCACAAGGCCCGGCTCGGCGTCGTAGCGAGCGCGGACCAGGCCGTGGGGGTCGGACCCGTCGTTGATGCGCAGGAGCACAGGCACGTCCTCGTGCGGGAGGTGGGGCAGTTCCCGCAGTGGGCGGACTGCCACGTCGACCTGCGGGAGGCCAGGCGCGGGCTCTCCACGGGGCATGGGGGATCCCTCCTGGACCCCCAAGCCCCATTCCGGCCCCAGTGAGACTCGCTGTTCGCGCTCCGTGGGGGGCGGGGTGTCGAAGACGAGGGCGGTGAAGCGGCCCGGACGCATCTGGCGCAGCAGCCAGTCGTCATGGCCATCGATACGGATCGGTGCGTCGGGGGCGGGCTGGCCGTACTGGGTGGTCGGCATCGACAGGCGGCCGCTGTTGACCAGGCGGCGGGCGAAGTCGAAATCTTTGGCCAGCGTCAGCGTGGCGTCGCGGAAGACGCGGCTGATCTCGCTCTTGGGCGTGATGAAGTCGGTGGAGCGCGTTGAGTGCAGGAGGTTCTCGTCCGCGGCGAGCTCGCGCTCGCGGGCGTAGCCGTCGAGCAGCGCGAGCGGCGCGCGGCCCTGCACGACCGCCGCCAGCTTCCACGCGAGGTTGTCCGCGTCCTGGATGCCGGAGTTGGCGCCGCGCGCGCCGAAGGGCGAGACACCATGCGCCGCATCGCCGGCGAAAAGGATGCGGCCATGGCGGAAGCTGTCCATGCGCATGCAGGCGAAGGTGTAGACGCTGGCCCAGACGAGCTCGATGTCCGGCACCGCGCCGTCGCCGCCCGCGGCGCGCGAGGCCTCCCTCATCAGCGTGCGCACCCGCGGCAGGATGCGCTCGGGTTGCTTCTCCAGCTCCGGATCGGCCTCCCAGCCGAGCTGGAAATCGATGCGCCAGACACCATCGGGCTGGCGGTGCAACAGCACGCTCTGGCCGGGGTGGAAGGGCGGATCGAACCAGAACCAGCGCTCGGCGGGGAAGGGCGCGTTCATGCGCACGTCGGCGATGAGGAAACGATCCTGGAAGGTGCGACCGTGGCTCTCCTGGCCGATCAGCCGACGGACCGTCGAGCGCGCGCCGTCACAGGCGACGACATGGTCGGCCAGCAGCGTGTAGGGCCCGTCCGGCGTCTCGACGGTCAATGCGACGTGGTCGTCGCGCGGCTCGACGCCGGTGACGCCGTGGTGCCAGCGCAGGTCCAGCAGCGGCAGTTCGAGGGCGCGCTCGACGAGGAAGCCTTCGACGTAGTACTGCTGCAGGTTGACGAAGGCCGGGCGCTGGTGGCCGGACTCGGCCAGGAGGTCGAACTGGTAGACCTGCGCGTCACGGAAGAACACCCGGCCCACGCCCCAGGAGACGCCCTTGTCGACGAGCCGCTGACCGCAGCCCAGTCGGTCGAGGATCTCCAGCGTCCGCTTGGCGAAGCACAGCGCGCGCGAGCCGACCGACAGCCGGCCGTCGTTGTTCAGCAGCACGACCGGCACGCCCTGCAGCGCGAGGTCGATCGCCGCGCACAGCCCCACCGGCCCCGCGCCCACGACGACGACCGGATGCCGCGCCACGTCGCCGCGCGCATGCGCGTCCTGGTCCGCGCTGCGACGGTACGGATAGACGATGCGCTGGTAGTCGACGTCGGGCGACGCCACGGTCGGATTGGCATTCATCGAGGTGTTCCTGGCCCAGCGGCCAGCCGCCCGGTCTTCCATGGAGATCCCTTCAGCCGGTCGAATTTCCCTGGATCAGCAGTCAGCCGGTCGAATCTCCCCAGGGCAGCAGTCAGCCGGTCGGACTCCCTCTCCCGCTTGCGGGAGAGGGCGGGGGTGAGGGCCATCAGCCTTCCAAGGTCCTCCACATCTCCTGATCCCGCTCCGCGGTCCAGATCCTCGGATCGCGGAACCGGGTGACCTCGTCATAGCAGCGCGTCACATCGAACGGCATGCAGTGATCAAAGATGACCCAGTGCCCGTACTTCTGCTTCATGACCGCGAAGGTGTCCTTGTAGACGGCGTTCAGGTCCTTGCCCGCCGCCACGCCGGCCTTCACCGACGCATGCAGGTCGGCGATGAAGCTGCGGGTCCCCGCCAGCCCCTGCGCGACCGACTCCGGCGTCGTCAGCGCCGCGCCACGCCCCGGAACGAGCGCCCGCGGCTCCAGCCGGGCGATGTTGTCCAGCGTCTGCGGCCAGTCCGCGAAATACGCATCGCCGGCATACGGCGTGGCGTCGAACTCGACCAGGTCACCGGAGAAGAGGATCTTCTGCTCCGGCAGCCAGGCGACGGTGTCGCCCTTCGTGTGCCCGCGGCCGAGTTGCAGCAGCTGCACCTCCAGCCGGCCCAGCCAGAGGCTCATCGCGCCCTGGAAGGTGATCGTGGGCCAGGTGAGCCCGGCGGGCACCGATTCGACATTGCGGAACAGGCGCGGGAAGCGGCCGATCTCGCTGGCCTTGTCCTGCTCGCCGCGCTCGACGATGAGGTCGTAGGTGTCGCGGCTGGCGATCACCTGCTCCGGCGCATAGGCGGAGGCGCCCAGCACCCGGACCGCGTGGTAATGGCTGAGCACCACGTACTTGATCGGCTTGTCGGTGACCTCGCGGATGCGGCGGATGACGTCCTGCGCCATCACCGGCGTGGCCTGGGTGTCGATGACCATCACCGCGTCGTCGCCAATGATGATCCCGGTGTTGGGATCGCCCTCGGCCGTGTAGGCGTAGGCGTTGTCGCTGAGCTTGACGAAGGAGACCTGCTTCTCCTCGACGTCGGCGTGGCTGGCGAACTGCTTGGTCGGCTGGGTCATGAGGTCTCCTGGCGTCTGCTTGCGAAATTCAGCAAAGCAGAATTGATTTGTTGATCGCGAATATAGCCGGTTAGCTGAATGTGTTCAACAATGCTGAATCGCGGCGGCCGCGGCCGCGATGGATACTGCGCCCCGCCATTGACCGAGACAAGCATGAGCACCGAAGACACTGCCGACGACCGAGATGAGCGCGAGGACCGCGAGGACCGGCGCGGTATCCAGAGCATCGAGGTCGGCGGCCGGCTGCTGAAGGCCGCCGCTGCGCGCGGCCAGCCGCTGCCGCTGAAGGTGCTGTCGCAGGCCGCCGGGATGAGCCCGGCCAAGGCGCATCCCTACCTGGTGAGCTTCTGCAAGCTCGGCCTGATGCGGCAGGACCCGGCGACCGGCTACTACGGCCTGGGTCCGCTGGCGATGGAGATGGGGCTGATCGGCATCCAGCAGATCGATCCGGTCCGGCTGGCGACGGCGCGACTGGACGCGCTGGCCGAGGAGATCGGCCACACCGCGGCCATCGCGGTATGGGGCTCGCAGGGCGCGACGATCGTGCGCACCGCCGCGTCGCCCGCGGCGGTGCATGTGACGATGCGGCACGGGACGGTGGTGTCGCTGTCGGACACCGCGTCGGGGCCGCTGTTCGCGGCCTACCGGCCGGAGCCCGAGATCAAGGCGATGCTGGCCGAGGCGCGCCGCAAGGGGCCCGCGGACCTGGCCCGCGTCGGCCGCCACGACCGGCCGCAGGAGGTGCCGCCCTGGGCTGCCTTCGCGCGGACGCTGGAGGAGATCCGCACGCGCGCGATGCACCGCTCCGTCGGCGGCATCGTCGAAGGGGTGAGCGCGCTGGCCGTGCCGGTCTTCGACAGCGACGCGCAGATGGCGCTGGCACTGACGGCGATCGGCCCGTCGGGCGCGTTCGACGCGGCCTGGGATGGCGCCGTCGCGCGCGGCCTCACCGCCGCCGCGACCGAGCTGATGCGCGAGATCGGCGGACGTTTCCCCGTGGCGGCTGCCGGCTGACCCTGTCGATCGAGGCCGCCGCGACGACAATCGCCGGATGACCGACCCCGTCCCGACTCCCCCCGCCCAACCCCGCAATCCGCTGCACGGCGTGACGCTGGAAGCGCTGCTGACCGCGCTGGTCGAGGCCTATGGCTGGGACGGCCTGGACGCGCGCATCCCGCTGCGCTGCTTCGCCTTCGAGCCGAGCATCAAGTCCAGCCTCAAGTTCCTGCGCAAGACGCCCTGGGCGCGGGAGAAAGTGGAGGGGCTCTACCTGTTCATGCTGCGGGAGCAGCGGCGCAACGCGCGTCCGTGAGCACGCGCCGCACCGGTTTCAGATCACTTCCTCGATCGCCTGCTTGAGCAGCGACAGGCCCAGGTCGATCTCCTCGTCGCTGACGGTCAGCGGCGGCGCGATGCGGAAGACGCCGCCCATCATCGGCAGCTGCACGATGTTCATGCTCAATCCCCGCGCCATGCAGGCCCGGGTGATGGCGGCGCCCAGCTCCGGCGCGGCCTCCTTGCCGGCCTGGCTGCGGACGATCTCCACGCCCAGCAGCAGCCCGCGGCCCCGCACGTCGCCGATGCAGTCGAACTCGCGCTGCAGCGCGCGCAGGCCCGCCTCCAGCCGCGCGCCGGCGACCCGGGCGCGCGCCACCAGCCCGTCCCGCGCCACGATCTCCAGCACCTTCAGGCCGACCGCGGCCGGCAGCGGGTCGGAGACATGGGTCGTGTAGAAGAGGAAGCCGCGCTCATGGCAGCGCTCCTCGATCTCGGCGGTGGTGAGCACCGCCGCCAGCGGAATGCCCGCGCCCAGCGTCTTGGACAGCGTCAGGATGTCCGGCGTCACGCCGTCGCGCTCGCACGCGAACATCATCCCGGTGCGCCCGATGCCGGTCTGCGCCTCGTCGACGATGAGCAGCATCTCCCGCTCGCGGCATTTCTGCTGCAGCGCGCGCAGGTAGCCGGGCGGCAGGTCGATCAGGCCGCCCGAGCTCAGGATCGGCTCGGCGATGAAGGCCGCCAGGTTGCCGCTGGACTGCCGGTCGATCAGGTCGAAGGCGTAGTCCAGCTCGGCCTCCCAGGCCTCGGCGCCGAGGCCACCGAAGCGCGGCCGGTAGGGATTGGGCGCGGGAATCGCGAAGGAACCGACCGCCGCCGGGCCGTAGCCCTTGCGGCCGGCGCAGTAGGTCGCCGAGGCCGCCGCGCCGGTCATGCCGTGCCAGGATTGCGCGAAGCCCACCACCTCGTAGCGGCCGGTGTAGAGCTTGGCCAGCTTGATCGCCGCCTCGTTCGATTCGGCGCCGGTGCTCAGCAGCATCGCCCGCTCGAGCCCCGCCGGCGCGACCTCCGCCAGGCGGGTCGCCAGGTCGACCACCGGGCGGCTCAGCATGCCGCTGAAGAGGTGGTCCAGCCCGGCGGCATGCTCGGCGATGACCGTGGCGATCTCCGCGTGCCCATGGCCGAGCAGCGCGCTCATCTGGCCGGAAGTGAAGTCCAGGATCGCGCGGCCGTCGGCGTCGTAGACGAAGCTGCCGCGGGCGCGCTCGATGATCAGCGGCTCGAAGCTGCCGCCGTAGCGGATCAGGTGCTGGCGTGAACGCGCCCAGAAGCTCGGGTCGGCATTGCGTGACATCGGGTCCTCCCATCAACGATGAACCCGGCGAGCGTACGGAGCGGGCCTTCGCCGCGGAAGCCAATTGTTTTGATGCGATCCATCAGCGGCGCAGGGGAGCGGCGACCCGGCTCGGCGACGAACGGCGCGTGGGTCAGGCGGTGGGCAGGAACTTCCGCACGTGCGCCGCGAACGCGGCGGTCAGCGGCGTCGGCCGCTCCCGGTCGAAGGCCAGCGTCAGCGCGACCGCGGGCAGCGGCGGCAGGCCGTGGGCCTCGTCGAGGATCTCCAGGTCGTCGGGCACGGCGGTTCGGGTCAGCACCGTCACCGCCTGTCCCGAGCGCGCCATGCCGACGAGCCCGGCCAGGCTGCTGCTCGCATGCGCGATCCGGAACGCCCGGCCCTGCGCCTCCAGCGCGCGCTTCGCCAGCACATGGTCCAGCGCGTCGGGCGCGCCCAGGGCCAGCGGCAGCGGCGTCAGGCCGGCCACCGCGGCGCCGCGCCGCGCCACCCAGACCAGCGGCTCGCGTCGGATGACCTCGCCACCGACGCCCTCGGCGCCGTCCTGGATCGACACCAGCGCCAGGTCGGCGGCATGTCGCGCCAGCAGCTCCAGCAGGCGCGGCGTGGGCGCGCACACGACCTCCATCTGCACCTGCGGATGCAGGCTCGCGAAACCCTGCAGCAGGTGCGGCAGCAGGGCGACCGCGTAGTCCTCCGGGCAGCAGAAGCGCAGCACGCCGGACATGCGCGCGCCGCGCAGCTCGGCCAGCGCCTCGTCGTGCCGGCGCAGCAGCTCGCCGGCGTGGACCACCAGGCGCTCGCCGGCGGCCGTCAGCGTCACGCCGCGCGCCCCCCGGTGCAGCAGCGGCTGGCCGGCGACCTCCTCCAGCCGCTGCATCTGCATGCTGATCGCGGACTGCGTCCGGCCCACCCGCGAGCCGGCCTTGCCCAGCGAGCCGGTCTCGGCCACGGCCAGCAGGCTGCGCAGCAGGTCGAAGTCCAGGAAGGTGGTCACGGCAGGGAAGGTCGCGATCGGAGCGGCGCCGTGGCGCGCCAGCGCCAGGGCCAGCGCTTCAGGGCTTGAGGAAGTCGTTCTCGACCCAGGCGGCGGCGCTCGCCCCGGTGAGGCGGAAGTTGGCCGCGACGCGCACCTGGGCGACCAGCTCGTCCTGCTCGTCGCGGGCGCTCAGCAGCGCATAGGGGTTGTCCTCGTCCGGGACGATGTCCAGCAGGATGTGCAGCCGTCCGGTCCCGGTGTCGAGCTTGAGGCTCTTGTGCAGCTGGGCATGCAGCTGCTGCTCATGGCGGCGCAGGACCTCGGAGGCGGTCTTCACCAGCGTGTGGAAGGCCGCCGCGTCCAGCGGCTTGGGGTTCTTCTTGTCGCGGCCCATGGTCCAGGGGCCGACCAGCGCGGGTTCGGACTCGCCGGCCAGCGTCATCGCCACGGCCCAGCCTTCGTCGTCTTCGTTCTTGATCACCTGCGCGGTCCAGCGCTCGTCGCGCCACAGGCGGGGTTCCTGGATCGGGGTGGTGGTGTCGTCGGGGAGGTGCGTGCTCATCCGGACGAAGGTATCACGCCGCCGTCAGCGAAAACATGTGCGCGTCCCACGCCGAGCCGTCGGTGCCGCGGATGCGCTGGCGCAGCAGGCCCTCGTAATGGGCGCCGCAGCGGCGCGCGACCGCCAGGCTGGCCGCGTTGCCGTCGGCCACGACGATCTCCACGCGGGCGAGCTTCAGGCGCTCGAAGGCATGGCGGCCGAGCGCCCGCACCGCGGCCGAGGCCGCGCCCTGGCCCTGGCAGGCGCTGCGCACCCAGTAGCCGAGGTTGCAGAACGGATGCACCGGATGCAGCGAGTTGAGCCCGCCGGCGCCGATGAAGGCGCCGGTGTCGCGGTCGAAGATGCCGAACTCGAAGGCGGTGCCCGACTGCCAGCCGCGCGCGCAATGGTCCAGCCATGCGGCGCCGTCGCTGGTGGAGAAGTCCGCGTGGGCCCAGGCCATCCAGCGGCCGATGGACACGTGGGACTCACGCACCGCGGCGACCAAGTCCGGCAGGTCGCCGGGCCGATAGGGGCGCAGCAGGAAACGACCCTCGACGAGCTCGACCGGCGCGGGACCGGTGGGCGCGGCGTCGCCGTCGTCCCAGACCTCGCCGGCAAGCTGCCGGGCGCAGGCCAGCAGCGAGCGGTTGTAGCGCGACAGGCGCGGCGCCAGCGTGGCCAGCGCGAGCCCGGCGGCCTCGGCGCCGCGGCCCTGGGCGGCGTAGGTGAGCGCGAGCAGCGCGCGGGCCTCGTCATGCAGCGGACGGTCGTGGCCGGGCTGCATGTGGTGGGCGAGCTCGCCGGCGAGCAGCGCCTCGCTCTCGTCCAGCCGCTGGAGCCAGCGCAAGGTGCTGCCCAGCTGGATCACCGCGCGGGTGCGCCGGTAGGGATCGAGCTGGCCGCTCTCGAGCGCGGCGCGGTACAGCGGCTCGGCTTGCGCTTCGAGGCCGGCGGTGTCGCGCGCGCAGGCGCGTTCGAACAGGGCGCGACCGTCGTCGGCGGGGCGCTCGGCGGCGAGCGCGTCGATCTCGGCGACCAGTTGCGCGCCGGACAGGGCGGGCGCGCGGCGCCAGACCTCGTCCAGGCGCAGGGTCCAGGCGTCGTGCAGCGGGGCGGTGGGGGTGCTCATCGGGCCAGTCTAGCGACCGGCCCCGAGGGTGCTGGAAGTCTGCAGGACGACCATCGCGAGCGTCGCCAGCGCCATCGCCGCGGTGGCGAGCCAGCCCAGCGTGCGCCACAGCGGCGGCAAGCGCAGCGCGCCGACGATGGACGGATGTGAGGCGGCGATCATCACCGTCACCATGATCGGCACCGAGATGACGGCGTTGATCACCGCCGACCAGTAGAGCGCCTTGATCGGGTTGAAGCCGGCCAGGCTCAGCGTCAGGCCCAGCAGCATGGCGCCGCCCAGGATGGCGTAGAAGGCCTTGGCGGTCCGCGGCGGGCGGTCCAGGCCGCGCCGCACGCCGGCCAGCGTGGCGACCGCGTAGGCCGCCGAGCCGGCCAGCACCGGCAGCGCCAGGAAGCCGGTGCCCACGATGCCGGCGGCGAAGAGCACGAAGGCGAAGTCGCCCGCGACCGGTCGCAGCGCCTGGGCGGCCTGGGCGGTGGTCTGGATGTCGCTCACGCCGCGGGCGTGGAGTGCCGCGGCGGTCGCCACGATCATGAAGAACGCGATCAGGTTGGAGAAACCCATGCCGACCAGGGTGTCGGTCCGCAGCCGCCGGAACTGCCGCTTCGCCTGCTCGGGCGCGACGGCGAGCGGGCGGTCGGCGTCGATGCGGCGGATCTCCTCGGCTTCCTGGCCGGCCTGCCAGAAGAAGAGATAGGGGCTGATCGTCGTGCCCAGGATCGCCACGACCATGGTCGTGGACTCGCGGTCCCAGTGCATCGCGGGCAGCAGCAGCGAGCGCAGCGCGAGCGCCCAGTCCGCCTGCGCGGCGAATCCCACGCCGACATAGGCCAGCAGCGACAGCGTCAGCCACTTGAGCAGCCGCACGTAGCGCTCATAGGGCAACAGGACCTGCAACAGCAGCGACAGCAGCGCGAAGGCGACGATGTAGGCGCCCGGCGGACCGCCGACGGCCAGGCTCATCGCGTCGCCCATCGCGCTGAGGTCGGCGCCGAGGTTGATCACGTTGGCGACGACCAGCAGCCCGACCAGCGCCATCACCAGCCAGCGCGGGCACAGCTTGGCGAAGTTCTCGGTCAGGCCCTTGCCGGTGATCCGACCGATGCGCGCGCTGGCGAGCTGGATGCCCACCATCAGCGGGAAGGTCACCAGGATGGTCCAGCCGACGGTGTAGCCGTACTGCGCGCCGGCCTGCGAGTAGGTCGCGATGCCGCTCGGGTCGTCGTCAGCGGCGCCGGTGATCAGGCCGGGGCCAAGCTGGGCCCACCAGGGGCGGCGGATCGGGTCCTTCGGCAACCGGCATCTCCCGCGACAACGACGGGAGCCACTGGGCAAGCATGGTGCCCGGCGGGGAGCGCACTCAGGCGCGCCGCGTCGACGGCGCGATGCTGGCCTTCAGCGCCTGACGGATCCAGTCGAGCGCCGCGTGCTTGCGCTCCGGGCTTTCGGCGGCCGTGCAGTCGGCCGGCACCCAGACGCGGTAGCCGCGCACGTAGGCATCCATCGCCGTGCACTGGACGCAGTAGTCGGTCGCCAAGCCGGTGATGGCGAGCTCGCGCGCGCCCAGCTGCGCCAGCAGCAGTTCCAGCGGCGTCGCGTGGAAGCCGGAATGCCGCGGCTTGAGCACCATCAGGTCTTCCTCGTCCGGCGCCAGCAGGCGCGCCAGCTTCGCGGCCGCGCCGCCACCGCGCCGGCATTCGCGCAGCAGCGTGCGGAAGTCCGAGCGCCATTGGCCGAAGTTGTCGTTGACGTAGAGCGTGCAGAAGCCGTCGCGGCGGTAGCGCCGCTTCAGCGCGGCGGCGGCGGTGGCGGCCTCGATCGCCGCCGGCGCGAGGTCCTCCGCGCCGTCGAATCGCAGCGGGTTGATGAAGTCGACCAGCAGCAGGACTTTTCGCGAGGCGGCGGCCATCACATCTCCCGGCTTGAAGTCGACCCACCGCGCGAGACGCGGCGATTGGCTCGGCGCTGGGGGCCCGCCAACGGGTCGAGGACGGTGAGGGGGGCGCTCGCGGATCGCTTCATGCCGTGCTCCTTGCTGGGGAAGGAAACGGCAAGTGGAATGCCCGCGTGAAGCGGCCAGGCCGAGGGGCCGTGGGTGCCGGTGGGCGCGGACGCGCGGCGTGCGCCGCGACCGCCGCGCGCCGGCTACCGGTCGAACACGATGTCCTTCACCGGCAGCGCGGGCGGCTCCCAGGCGTAGGCGACGTGGAGCACGTTGCGCTCGTCGCGCATGCCGGACCAGCGCAGCCGCATCAGGTCGGCGAGCGTCCATCCGGCCCAGTCGGCGCGGAAGGGGCGGGCTGCGGCGGGCGCGTCGAACGCCGCGTCGCTGCGCCACAGCAGCGCCGGGATGCGGTAGCCCGACGCCGTGCCCGGGCTGTGTCCCGCGTGGTCCAGCGTGTGGCCCACTTCCTGGCCGTGGTCCGACAGGAACATCCACGCGGCTCGGCCGCCGGCGGGCAGGTGACGGCGCGTCATCCGCAGCGTCTCGGCCACGATGCGGTCGTGATAGCGGATCGCTGCGTCGTAGTCCTGGCGGAACTCTCGGACCCAGGTGGCGCGGCCGTCGCGCGTCATCGCGGCATCGACGGCGTCTCCGCCGGCGTCGAACGGATGCTCGCCCGGCGGCATCCGTAGCCGGTAATGCGGATGCGCGCCCAGCAGGTGCACCACGACCAGCTTGCGCGGCGCGGGGTCGGCCAGCGCCTGCTCGACCTCGTCCAGCAGCTCGCCGTCCAGCGAGCCCGACGAGCGTCCCGGCTGCCGGTTGATCATCTCCACCGCGTCGGCCAGCCGCGCATGCTGCTGGTCGACCGCCACGTCATCGTGATTGCTGATCCACCAGACCTTGTAGCCGGCGCCGCGCGCCAGCGCGAGCAGGTGCTGCGTGTCGCCGGCCGGATCGTCCTCGTCGCGCTCGCCGAAGCTGAACAGGCCGGCGAGCGAGGCCACCGTCGTCGCCTGCGTCGACCACGCGTGCCGCAGCGTGAGCAGCCGGGCGCGTTCCTCCGCGCTCAGCGCGATCAGCTCCGGCGTCGTCGGCCGGGCGTAGCCGTAGAGGCTCATGTTGTCGCGGTTGACGCTCTCGCCGAGCACCAGCACCACCGTCGACGGCGCGTCCGTCGCCACCGCGGGCGACGCGGCCTGCGCATTGCGCATCAGCCGCGCGCGCTGCAGCTGCTGGTCGCCCCACGCGGCGCGCAGGTCGAGGACCTGCTGCGTCCAGGTCGGCCAGAACAGCAGCGGATGGTGTCGTCGCCACGGCTTGCTGAGGTGGGCGAGGGCGCTCAGCGCCAGCAGTCCGACCAGCACGAGGCGCGTGGGCCGGGACAGCGCGACGGGCGCCCGCGCCGCGCGATGGATCGCGACGCCGGTCAGCGTCAGCGCGGCCAGCAGTGCGAGCAGCGCCGCGGTCATCGCGGGCAATTGCGAGCTCAGGTATTCGAGCGATTCACGCGGCGAGGTGTTCGCCATCGCCCCCAGCACCAGCGTGCTGTCCGGTGCGGCCTGGTACTGGTGCTGGAGGAAGGCCCGCAGCGCGCCGTCGACCAGGAAGCCGGCCAGCGCCGCGAAGGCCACCACCGCGCGCACCCGCCGCCAGGCCGGGCCGACGACCGGCCAGCACAGCCACAGCAGCACCGGCAGGGCGAGCAGCATCATCTGCCATGCGCGGCGTCCGTCATGGCCGGCCGCGATCGCGGCCGCGCAGGCGGCGCACAGGAACAGGACCGGGATCCAGGCACGGATCCCGACGGGGAAGGTCTTGAAGGGGGACATCGGCACGGGTCGAAGGCGAGCGGGCGCGAGTCTAGGAGATCTCTCGCAAGCCTCAGCCGGCGATCCCGCCGACGGCCCTCGCATTTCCCGGTGCACCGGCGCGGCCGGTGCGTTTCGTCAAAGCATCGGCCGCAGGACTTGCCAGACGTTGTCCAGCATCACCGGATGCGCCTTGGCCAGCGGGTGGATGCGATCACCCTGGAACCAGTCCGCCGCATCGGCCCGGTCGGCCACGCCGGCCAGCAGGAAGGGCTGCAGCGGCACCTTCTCCGCCTGCGCGACCGTCTTGAAGCTGTTCTCGAAATCGCGCGCATAACTCGCGCCCATGTTTGGCGGGATCTGCATCCCGACCAGCATCACCTTCGCGCCGGCCGCCTTGCCGGCCTGGACCATCGCCGCGAGGTTCTCGCGCGTCATCTTGAGCGGCAGCCCGCGCAGCGCGTCGTTGCCGCCGAGCTCCACGATCAGGTGGGTCGGCCGATGCTGCTGCAGCAGCGCCGGCAGCCGCGAGCGCCCGCCCGAAGTGGTGTCGCCGCTGATGCTGGCGTTGATCACCTCGGCGCCCAGCTTCTGCGCCTTCAGCCGCGCCTCCAGCAGCGCCACCCAGCCGCTGCCGCGGGCCAGGCCGTACTCGGCCGACAGGCTGTCGCCCAGCACCAGGATGCGACGCGGTGCCCGCGCCGCGGCCGCGCCGCCTTCGGTGCGGCCTTGCGCCGCGACAGGCCCGGGCAGGGCCCCCGCCACGGCGAGGGTCGCGACACAGGCGCTACAGTGCAACATCCATTCACGGCGGCGCATCTGCGGTTGATTCATGGCTCAGAACATCCTCGAAGTCGATCACGTCAGCAAGTCGGTCCAGGATGCCGACGGCGTGCTGACCATTCTGCATGACATCAATTTCCAGCTGCAGGCCAGGGAGTCGGTCGCCATCGTCGGCGCCTCGGGCTCGGGCAAGAGCACGCTGCTGTCCATCCTCGCGGGCCTGGACACGCCGTCCGAAGGCACGGTGTGGCTGCGTGGGCAGGACATGTTCGCGCTCGACGAGGACGGCCGCGCCGCGCTGCGCGGCGCGCACCTGGGCTTCGTGTTCCAGAGCTTCCAGCTGCTGGCGCACCTGACGGCGCTGGAGAACGTGATGCTGCCGCTGGAGCTGCGCGGCGAACGCGATGCCCGCGCGCAGGCGCGGCAGATGCTCGAGCGCGTCGGGCTGGGGCAGCGGCTGTCGCACTATCCGCGGGTGCTGTCGGGGGGCGAGCAGCAGCGCGTGGCGCTGGCGCGGGCCTTCGTGCAGCAGCCGGCGTTGCTGCTCGCGGACGAGCCGACCGGCAGCCTCGACTACGCGACCGGCGAGCAGGTGATGGCGTTGATGTTCGAGCTCAACCGGGAACTGGGAACGACGCTGGTGATGGTCACCCATGACCAGGCCATCGCGGCGCGCTGCGAGCGGCAGCTCAGGATCTCGGCGGGGCATCTGCAGGACATCACGATGGCGGATCTGCCGGCGTGAGGTTGTCAGCCTGCTGAGACCGGTGCGTTGGCCGCTGGGCCTTGGGGCCCCGGCGGCAAGCGCCGGAACCCCAAGGCCCACCGTCCCCAACCAGCGGTGTCCTTCGGCGGTTTTGAGACCGAGGACGGCGGGGGAGGATCAGAGGCGTAGCGCGCGTTCGCGCAGGCGCCGGCGGCGCTCGAGGCGGATGACGGCCCACCAGCCCACGTAGACCACGACGTAGAGCGTCGCGCCCAGCAGCAGGCCCGCCAGCGGCAGGCCCGCCAGCAGCGGCGCGCCGAGCTCCGACAGCCACTGGCCGATGGCCGGCCACCAACTGGCCGGATCGCCCCAATTGAGCGCCAGTTCCCTCGGCGCGGAAATCGGACCGTGAATGCCCAGCACCTGGCGGCCCAGGAAGATCGCCAGCGTCCAGATCGGCACCAGCGTCAGCGGATTCGTCAGCCAGGTGGCGGCGATCGCCGCGGCCACGTTGGCGCGGCACACGATCGCCACGACGGCCGCCAGCAGCATCTGCGTCGGCAGCGGGATCACGCCCACCGCCAGCCCCAGCGCCGCCCCCAGCGCCACGCGCCGGCGGTGCGCCACCCACAGCCAGGGCCGCTCGCGCAGGTAATGGCCGAGCCACTTCAGCCCCTTGGTCTGTTCCAGGGACTCCGGCGAAGGCAGCAGGCGGCGGGCAAGTCGGGAAGCCGTCATGGAGGAGAGCTCAGAGGGGCGCGATGCCCGCGGACATGGGGAACGTCAGATGTGAAAAGCCCGCGCGGCTGCCAAGCAGCGGCGCGGGCTTCGAACGGTACAGCAAAGACCGGTCGGAACGACGATCAGTTCGCGGAGAACTTGTAGTCGGTCTTGGCCTTGGTGCGCAGTTCTTCCTGGAACTCCGCGACCTTCTGCTGCTGCATGCGCTGGATGATCTGGCCCTTGACGTCGTCGAAGGCCGGGAACTGCGCCTGGCGCGTCTCTTCCAGCTTGATGATGTGGAAGCCGAACTGCGACTTGACCGGCTCCTGCGTCATCTCGCCGGCCTTGAGCTTGGCCATCGCGGCGCTGAACTCGGGCACGTAGGCGTCAGGGGCGGACCAGCCCAGGTCGCCGCCGTTCTGGGCGGAGCCGGTGTCCTTGGAGTTCTTGGTCGCGACGTCCTCGAACTTCGCGCCGCCGTTGAGCTGCTTGATCAGCGCCTTGGCGTCTTCTTCCTTCTCCACCAGGATGTGGCGGGCGTGGAATTCGGTGCCGGTGGCCTGCGCCTTGAACTTCTCGTACTCGACCTTGGCGTCGGCTTCGCTGACCGGGTTCTTCTTGGCGTAGTCCGAGAACAGCTCGCGGATCAGCAGGGACTGGCGCGCCAGTTCCATCTGGTTCTTGTAGTCGTCGGTCTTGTTCAGGCCGCGCTTCTCGGCTTCCTGCAGGAAGATCTCGCGCAGGACGACCTCGTCCTTCACCTTCGATTCCATTTCCGGGCTGCGCGGCTGGCCGGCCTTCGTGATCTGGCTGATCAGCACGTCGGCGCGGGCCTTGGGCACGGGCTTGCCGTTCACGATCGCGATGTTCTGGGCCATGGCCGGCAGGGACACGGCGCCGATGGCCGCCACGGTGGCGGCAAGCACAAACTTCTTCATGATGGGTAAAGGGCCTTTCGACTCCCGGGTGAGCGCGAACGCTCCAAAACAAAGCGCCGGCAGGCGGCGCTACTAGGGACCTGGTTTCTGCTGTTCGTCGGGCGCGCGGGCATCGATGGCCAGCGCGTGAATGCCCTTCTGCATCAGATCGGCGAGCGCATGATATACGAGCCGATGCCGCGCCACCCTGGGTAAACCGGCAAAGCGCGGGCTCACGATTTCGAGGTAATAGTGGCCGCCCTCGCGGGCACCGGCGTGACCGGCGTGGTGGGCGCTGTCGTCCCGCAGCGAGAGCGAGACCGGCGCCAGCGCGGCCCGCAGCCGGGCCTCGATCTCGACCGACGGCGTCGCCGCCGGGTTCGGCGCAGACGAGGGAAAAGGTCCCGCGCCGCCGCTCATGGCTTGGTCTCCTCGGCCGGCGCCTCGCTCTCCTGTGGCAGGTGCCGGCTCATGTAGACGCCCTGGCCGAGCGTGAACAGCAGGATCAGCCCCGTCGACCCGAAGGCCTTGAAGTTGGCCCAGGCCTCGGTGCTGTACGAGTAAGCGACGTAAAGATTCGCAAAACCCATCGCGGCGAAGAAGGTCACCCAGGCCCAGTTCAGGCGCGCCCAGACCGGATCCGGCAGGTGCAGCTCGGCGCCCAGCATCTTGCGCAGCAGGTTCTTGCCGAGGAAGAGATGGCTGACCAGGAAGGCCGCGGAGAACGCCCAGTACAGCATCGTCGGCTTCCACTTGATGAAGGTCTCGTTGTGGAAGTAGACGGTGGCCGCGCCCAGCGTCATCACCAGCCCCAGGCTGACCCACAGCATCAGGTCGACCTTGCGGCGGCGCAGCTTGAGGTAGAGCACCTGGGCGATGGTGGCGAACATCACGACCAGGGTGGCCAGCAGCACCGGCGCCTCGGTCGGTCCGACCTTGCCGCCGGAGACCAGGAAACCCAGGTGCTCGGTCGCGAAGGCCGCTGCCCACTCCGGCTGCCCATCGGCGTACTTGAACGTGACGAAGAACAGCAGGAGCGGCAGGAAATCGAGCAACAGCTTCATTCAGGAACCAGTTCGGCAGCGCTCAGCGCTGGGGCTCGAAGTCTATCGCGGCCGAATTGATGCAGAAGCGCTCGCCCGTCGGTTCCGGGCCATCGGGAAAGACGTGGCCCAGGTGGGTGCCGCAGCGGTTGCAGCGCACCTCGACGCGCACCATGCCATGCGTCTTGTCGACGACGCGCTCGATGACCTCTGCGTTGATCGGCTCGTAATAGCTGGGCCAGCCGCAGCCGGCGTCGAACTTGGTGTCGGCCTGGAAGAGCGGCGTGCCGCAGCCGACGCAGTTGTAGCGGCCGGCCTCCCAGTGGTCCCAGTACTTGCCGGTGAAGGCGCGCTCGGTGGCGGCGTGGCGGGCGACCTGGTACTGCGTCGGGTCGAGCTGCTCGCGCCACTGGGCATCGGTCTTCTGGACGGGGTAGGCGGTGTCGCGGTCGCGGTCGACCTCGGTGGCGTTCTCGGTGAACTTGTCGTAGCGGCTCATGATGAACAGGAAACCTCCAGCGTTTGCGCCCAGTCGGGCGGGAAGTCGGCGTCGGACGCCTGGGCGGGCGCGTCGAACGGGCGGCGCAGCACCTCCAGCAGCCGGCGCACTTCGTCGAAGTCGCCGGCCTCGGCCCGCTGGATCGCCGTCTCGGCCAGATGGTTGCGCAGCACCACCGCCGGATTGACCGCGTCCATGCGAGCGGCACGGGTCGCATGTGCGTCCGCCGGCTCGATCTTCAAGCGCGCCGCGTAACGCCCGGCCCAGGCATCGAAGGCCGCGCGGTCCAGGAACAGGTCGCGCAGGGCCGTATTGGCCGCCGCCTCGACCGGCTGCGCCGGATCGAAGCCCGACAGGCGCCGGTGCGCGATCGTGTAGTCGGTGCGATGGGTGGCGAGCAGCCGCAGCCAGTCGTCGATCAGCGGGCCGTCCTCGCCGCGCTCGTCGACCTCCGCGCTCAAGCCCAGCTTCGCGCGCATCGCGCCGAGCAGCGCCGTGCCGAAGCGCTCGCGGTAGATCTCCAGCGACTCGATCAGCGCATCGCCGGCCGCCTCGGCGTCGGTGTCGACGCCCGGCATCAGCGGCAGCAGCGCCTGGGCCAGCGCATGCAGGTTCCAGAACGCCACCTGCGGCTGGCGCGCGAAGGCATAACGGCCCTGGTGGTCCGAGTGGTTGCAGATGTGGCCGGGGTCGAAGCCGTCCATGAAGCCGAAGGGGCCGTAGTCGATGGTCAGGCCCAGCATCGACATGTTGTCGGTGTTCATCACGCCATGCATGAAGCCCACGGCCTGCCACTGCGCAACGAGTTCCGCGGTCTGAGCGGCGACCTTGGCCAGCGCGGCGGTGACGGGATTGGGCGCGGTGGCGCATTCCGGCGCGTGGTGGCGGATGAAGAAGTCGAACAGCTCGCGCGTGCGCGCTTCCATCCCGTGGTGGGTGAAGTGCTCGAAGTGGCCGAAGCGCAGGAAGCTGGGCGCGACGCGGGTGACGACGGCGCCGGTCTCGACGCGCTCGCGCTGCACCTTCAGCGTGGTGGAGCCGGTGATGGCCAGCGCGCGCGTGGTGGGGATGCCCAGTGCGGCCATCGCCTCGGAGCAGAGGAACTCGCGGATCGACGAGCGCAGCACCGCGCGGCCGTCGCCGCGACGCGAGTAGGGCGTCAGGCCGGCGCCCTTGAGCTGCAGCTCGAAATGGCCGTTCGGGCCGTCGACGCCGCCCAGCAGCAGCGCGCGGCCGTCGCCGAGCTGGCCGGCCCACACGCCGAACTGGTGGCCGCTGTACACGGTGGCCAGCGGCTTCATGCCGGGCAGCGGCGCGTTGCCGCTGAAGGCCGGGAGCATCTCCGGGCGGGTCCACCAGTCGGCGGGCCAGCCCAGCAGGGCGGCGCAATCGGGGCTGGTGGCGACCCAGTGCGGGTCGGGGAGGCCGGTGCCGGGCAGCTCGGTGTAGAAATCCGGCCCCAGACTCGCGTATCGATGGGTCCAGCGGGCCAGCCCGGCCCCTTGCATTGGCGCATTCATCGGGGCAGTTTACCGAGCACCCCTTGGCCCCTTCGCAGAGGGGGATGCTCTCGGGCGGCGCGCTGCCACTGGCTCCCTCGCCCGCTTGCGGGAGGGCGGGGGGTGAGGGCCAGCGGCCGTGCCCGGTCAGCCCAGCTTGAAGCTCGCCACCGCGTCGACCAACTGCGCCGACTGGTCCTTCAGCGACTCCGCCGCCGCGGCCGATTCCTCGACCAGCGCCGCGTTCTGCTGCGTCATCTGGTCGAGCTGTCGCACGGCCTGGCCGATCTCGCCCAACGTCAGCGACTGGGCCGCGCTGGAGGCCGAGATCTCGCCGATGATGCGCGTCACGCGCTCGACGCTGCTGACGATCTCGCGCATCGTCGAGCCGGTCTCGCCGACCAGGCGGGAGCCGCCGTCGACGCGTTCGACCGAGGCCGAGATCAACGACTTGATCTCCTTGGCCGCCTCCGCGCTGCGACGGGCCAGCGAGCGCACCTCGCCGGCCACCACCGCGAAACCGCGCCCCTGCTCGCCCGCGCGCGCGGCCTCGACCGCGGCGTTCAGCGCCAGGATGTTGGTCTGGAACGCGATGCCGTCGATGACGCCGATGATGTCGGCGATCTTGTTGGACGACTGCTGGATCTCGTTCATCGTCGCCACGACCTGCTCCACCATCGCGCCGCCGCGGCCGGCGACCTGGGAGGCGGTCTGCGCGAGCGCATCGGCCTCGCGGGCGGACTCGGCATTGAGCTTCACGCCCTCGCCGAGCTGCGCCATCGCGGCGCCGGTTTCCTCCAGGCTGCTGGCGGCCTGCTCGGTCCGGTTGGACAGGTCGGCGTTGCCGGTGGCGATCTCGGACGACGCGTGGCGGACCTGGTCCGCGGCGGAGCGCACGCCGGCGATCGTGTCGGCCAGCCGGCGCTGCATCTCCTGCAGCGAGCGGCGCAGCGCGGCGACCTCGTCGGTGCCGTCGACCTCGCCGCCCCGGCGGCTCAGGTCGCCGTCGGCGATGGCGCGGCTCAGCGCCTGGGCCTGGGCCAGCGGCTCGGTCACCGAGCGCGTGATCACCAGCGCGATGCCCACGCCCAGCGCGATCGCCACCACCATCAGCGTGACGACCAGTTGGCGGGTGCTCGTCGCTTCGGCCTGCGCCTCCTTGCGGGCGTCCTGCAGCAGGTCGCGGGTGTGCTCGGCGAACTTGTCGATCGCCGCGAGGTAGTCGTTCATCGCCGGGATCAACTGCGTCGCGGCCACCGGCTTGACGTCCTCGCCGCCTTCCTTGGCCTTGACCGTGGCATCGCGCGCGTCCTGGTACTTCTTGCGCGCCGCGCCGATCTCGTCGATCAGCTTGCTGCCCACCGGGTCGGTGATGGTCTCGTCGAGCTCCTTCTGGATCTTGTCGATGCGCGCCGACAGCTCCTTGGAACGCGCGGTGAAGGCCTTGACGAAGGTCTCGTCATCAACGACCAGCTGCACGATGCGGCGCTGGATGTTGCCCTCGGTCAGGCCGGACCACTGGCGCGACAGCTCCAGCGCATGCATGTCGACCTCGACCAGGCGCTCGATGCGCTGGTGCAGCATCGACACGCGGATCACCCCCACCGCCGAGGCCACCGCCATCAGCACGATCACCAGCGCGAAGCCGGCCAGCACGCGGCTGCGCAGCCGCCATCGATTCAAGTTCAGCATTCGGAGGTCCTTCTTCTGCGCGCCCCGACCGGCCCCGTGGGCGCGGTGATGGCGTCGTGGTGTTTCCGTGAGACGGACGCGATGCTGCCTTGTCAGGGTTGCCCCTGATCGATGGATATGCGGGGTGTCGTGTGAACAAAAGCGCGGAACCGGCGGCCGCGCGGGGGGGTGTCGGGTTTTCGCGTCGGCGCGCCCCGGCGATGCGTGCGAGGGGCGTCACCCGCGGGCGCTGGGCGGCGGCGGGACCTCGAACAGGTTGATCGCCTGCGGCTGGTCCAGCACCAGGTCCGAGCGCGCGCAGGCGACGCAGGGCAGGATCCAGCCCTCGTCCTTCTCCTCGCGGGACAGGCCGGGCCATTCGATGCGGTAATCGATGCGCCCCGCCACCAGCCGGGCGATGCAGGCGCGGCAGGTGCCGTTGCGGCAGGAATGCGGCAGGCGCAGGCCGTGGTCCAGCGCGGCGAGCAGCAGGGTCTGGTCCTCGGGCGCGTCGAAGCGCCAGCCCTGGGGCTGGAGCTCGACGGCGTGAACGGCCGGCGCGGTCTCGGGGCGGTCGCCGGAGTCCCCGGCGGCATCAGGGGCGTGACTCATGGGCGCCATGATGCCCTGCGCTAAGCTGCGCCGATGCCCGACACCTCGCTCCCCACGCCGGCCGTGCAGGCCGCCCAGGCCTTCTTCGACCAGCTCAACCACGACTACGTCGCGGTGCACAAGCGCAAGGAAGACCTGTTCTGGGCCACCTACATGGCCACCAGCGACGACCACGAAGGCTTCGGCCGCGCGGAGACCGACTACAAGGCCTTCATCGCCGACCCCGACCGCCTGGCCGCCACGCGCGCGCACCTGGCGGCGATCAAGGCGGCGGTCGAGGCGACGACGCCCGCCACCGACGCGGTGAAGGCGCTGGCGCACGGCCTGCGGGGCTGGCTGGGCGTGTTCGAGGCCAACATCATCGACAACGACGAGGGCCGTCGCCTGATGGCCGAGCTGATCGAGGCCGAGCGCCTGCTCTTCGCCAGGCGCAAGGACTTCGCGCCCACCCATGTCAACGACCGCGGCGAGACCGAGGCCGCGACGCTGACCATGCTGTCGACCAACGCGTCGACCAATCCCGACGAGTCGCGCCGGCGCAGCTCCTACGACGGGCTGGCGGCGGTGGAGCGCTGGGTGCTGGACAACGGCTTCCTGGAGATCGTCGCGCTGCGCAACCGGCTGGCCCGCGCGCTGGGCTTCAGCGACTACTTCGAGATGAAGCTGCGCAAGAACGAGCGCATGACCAAGGCGGAGCTGTTCGGCATCCTGGACGACTTCGTCGCGCGGACCGAGGCCGCGCAGCGGCGCGCGCTCGACGCGCTGGTGGCGCGCCATGGCCCCTCGGCGCTGGAGCCCTGGAACCTGCGCTTCCACAGCGCCGGCGACGTGACCCGGCGCCTGGACCCCTACCTGCCGTTCGGCCCGGCGCTGCGCCGCTGGGTGCAGAGCTTCCGCCGGCTGGGCATCCAGTACCGCGGCGCGACCCTGCGGCTGGACCTGCTGCAGCGGCCGGGCAAGTACCAGAACGGCTTCTGCCATGGCCCGCTGCCGACCTGGTTCGACGAGCAGGGCCGCTGGCACGCCGGCGAGATCAACTTCACCGCCGAGGCCAAGCCCGACCAGATCGGCAGCGGCGCGCGCGGGCTGGTGACGCTGTTCCATGAAGGCGGCCATGCGGCGCACTTCGCCAACGTGACGCAGAACGCGCCGTGTTTCTCGCAGGAGTTCGCGCCGACCTCGATGGCCTATGCCGAGACGCAGTCGATGTTCTGCGACAGCCTGCTGGGCGACGCGGACTGGCTCAAGCGCTACGCGCGCACCGTCGACGGCGCGACCATCCCAGACGAGCTGATCCGCGAGCGCATCGCCGCGACGCAGCCGATGCGCGCCTTCGACGAGCGCGCCATCGCGGTGGTGGCCTACTTCGAGGCGGCGCTGTACGCGATGCCCGATGCCGAGCGCACGCCCGCGGCGGTGCTGGCGCTGGCGCGCGCGATGGAGCGTCGCATCCAGGGCGTGGACCGGGCGCCGCGGCCGATCCTGGCGATCCCGCACCTGCTCAACCAGGAGTCCGCCGCGTCCTACCAGGGCTACCTGCTCGCGCACATGGCCGTCTACCAGACGCGCGCCATCTTCCTGCGCCGAGATGGCTACCTGACCGACAACCCCGCGATCGGCCCCGCGCTGGCCGAGGCCTACTGGGCGCCGGGCAACAGCCTCAGCCATGACCAGACGCTGCGGCGGCTGACGGGCGAGGGCTTCTCGGCGCGTTACCTGGCCCAGGCCTGCGACGAGACGGTGGAGCAGGCGTGGGCGACGGCGCTCGACCAGCTGGAAGCGGCCGAGCGCCGAGGCGCGCGCACCGACGACGGCCCGCCGCTGCAAGCGCGGGTGATGGTGGTCCACGGCGCGGAGCTGCTGGCCGACAACGGCGATGGCGGCGACGCGGCGGAGCGCGCGATGTTCGAGCGCTTCGAGCAGTGGATCGGCGCGCACTACGGCGCGCCGGCCGCGGCGCTGCAGTGACGGCGCGGTGAAGTACCTGCAGGGTTATTCGCCGGCGCTGGTGGCGCAGGCGCGGCAGTTGCTGGACGCGGGCGAGCTCGGCCCGCTGCTGGCGCGCAAGTATCCGGAGCCGCATGAGGTCCGCAGCGACAAGGCGCTGTTCGACTACACGCAGGCGCTGAAGCAGCGCTTCATGCGCAACGCCGGGCCGCTGGCGCTGGTGGCCTACGACGCCCGGCTCAAGGTCATCCAGCATGCGCTGGGCACGCACACGCGCCAGGCGATGGTGCAGGGCAACCGGCTCAAGACCCGCCGCGAGATCCGCGTGGCGACGCTGTTCCGCGAGGCGCCGGCGGAGTTCCTGCGGATGATCGTCGTGCACGAGCTGGCGCATCTGAAGGAGCTCGAGCATGACAAGGCCTTCTACGCGCTGTGTCACCACATGGAGCCGGGCTACGCGCAGCTGGAATTCGACGTGCGGCTGTGGCTGAGCGTGCGCGACCACGACGAGGCGCTGGCCAAGCGCGGGAAGACCGGCACCGGCGGCGACGCGGACGGCCCGTGACGTCCGCCCCGGTGGGCGCTCCCGCGCGGCCGCGCCGAGGCCCTGGAACAGGCGCTTCCGCTATGCTCTCGGCCTTTCCAGACCCCGGTCCGCGGCGCCACGAGCACGGCGGATCCCCTCGCTTCCCATGATTCTGCTGGCGCCCATGGAGGGCCTGCTGGACCACATGCTGCGCGACACGCTGACCCGTGTCGGCGGCGTGGACCGCTGCGTCTCCGAGTTCATCCGCGTCACCGATCAGCTGCTGCCGCGCCGCGTGTTCACGCGCATCGTGCCCGAGCTGCTGGACGGCGGACGCACGCGCGCCGGCGTGCCGGTGCGGGCGCAGTTGCTGGGCTCCGATCCCCAGTGCCTGGCGGAGAACGCCGCGCGGCTGGCCGAACTGGATCCGGAAGGCATCGACCTGAACTTCGGCTGCCCCGCCAAGACGGTGAACCGTCATCGCGGCGGCGCGGTGCTGCTGGACGAGCCCGAACTCGTCGGCGAGATCGTCGCCGCGGTGCGTCGCGCGGTGCCGGCGCATCTGCCGGTGTCGGCCAAGATGCGGCTCGGCAACGAGGATCGCGAGCGCATGCTCGACTGCGCCCGCGCCATCGAGGCGGCCGGCGCGTCGGAACTGGTCGTCCACGGCCGCACCAAGCGCGACGGCTACAAGCCGCCCGCCTACTGGGACCAGATCGCCGTCGTGCGCGAGGCCATCGCGATCGACGTCGTCGCCAACGGCGAGGTGTGGACCGTCGAGGACGCGCTGCGCTGCCTGCGCGAATCGGGGTGCCACTCGCTGATGCTCGGTCGCGGCATGGTGGCCGATCCGGGTCTGGCGCTGGCGCTGCGCGCCGCGCTCGGGACCAGCGCGTCCGGCACGTCCGGTGTGGAGGGCGCCGCGACGCTCGGCGCGCTGCCGTGGGCCGAGATGCTGCCGCTGATGGCGGGCTTCTTCGCGCAGGTGCGCCGCAAGGTCGCGACGCGCCACCAGGCCGGCCGGCTCAAGCAGTGGCTGCACTACCTGCGCCGCCGCTATCCCGAGGCCGAGGCCACCTACCAGCGCGTGCGCACGATCAACGCGCCGGATCTGCTGGCGCTGACGCTCTTCGGCGACGCGCTCGATCCCCAGGCACCGCCCGAGGGCGGCGACGAGGACGACCTGGTCGACGCCTTCACCGCCTGCGAGGCCGACGACGCGCTCGACCGCTCCACCGATTCCGATCAACGACAAGACAGCGACACGCTGATCGCCGCATGACCGCTTCCCTGCTGACCACGCGCCTGCTGGCGCTCGCCGCCGCATTGGCGCCGGTGTTCGCCGATGCCGCCTCCACCGCGCCCGCCGCGACGGCGAAGGACAAGGGCGTCACGCCGCTCACGCTCGAACGCGTCTTCGGCGATCCCCCGCTGCAGGGCCGGCAGGTGCGCCAGGCCGAGATCTCGCCCGATGGCGCCTGGGTCAGCTACCTGCGTCCATCGGAGACCGACAGCGACCAGCTCGAGCTGTGGGCGCAACCGACGGCCGGCGGCGCGCCGCGCAAGCTGGTGTCGGCGGCGGAGGTGCTCGGCGGCCGCAGCCAGCAGCTGACCGAGGCGGAACGCATGGCGCTGGAGCGCAAGCGCATCTCGCAGGGCGGCATCACCGGTTACCAGTGGTGCGGGCCGTCGGGCAAGGCGCTGCTGTTCCCGCTGTCGGGCGACCTGTACCTGGTGCGCCTCACCGACCAGGGGCCGAAGGCCCAGCGCCTGACGGCCGACGAGCAGGTGCCGGAGCAGGATCCCACCTGCTCGCCCGACGGCAGCCGCATCGCCTACGTGAAGGGCGGCGAGCTGTGGGTGCAGCCGCTGGATGGCGGCGACGCACGCGCGCTGACCCAGGGCGCGACCGAGACCCGCTTCTGGGGCTTGGCCGAGTTCATCGCGGCGGAGGAGTTGAGCCGCCAGCGCGGCTACTGGTGGTCGCCGGACGGGAAACAGCTGCTGGCGCTGAACGTCGACGAGAGCGCGGTGCCGGTGAAGACGCGGGCGCAGATCTTCGCCGACCGGACGACGATGACCCAGCAGCGCTACCCCGGCGCCGGCGAGCACAACGCCCGCGTGACCGCATGGACGCTGCAGGTGGCGGACGGCCGCATGACGCCGCTGCCGCTGCCGATGGATGCGGAATACGTGGCGCGGGCCGGCTGGTTCGGCGACGGCACGCCGTGGCTGCAGACGCTCACGCGCGACCAGCGCAAGCTGGCGCTGACCGAATACGCCAACAGTGCCGGCCCCGGCCGCACGGTGATCGACGAGCGCGATCCGGCCTGGGTCGAGGTCCACGACGACCTGCTGGAGATCGACGGCCTGACGCTGTCCGGCCAGCCGGCGCTGCTGTGGTCGAGCGAGGCTTCCGGTCGCCGGCAGCTGGTGCTGGTGGACCGCCGCACCGGCGAGCGCCGCCCGCTGACGAACGAGCCCGAGCCTGTCGCCCATCGCGTGTGCAGCGACGGCAAGACGGTGGTCTACGCGGCGGCCCGCGACCGGGGCCGCTCGCGCGAGCTGTTCGCGATCGACCTGGATGGCACGCGGCGTGAGCTGGACGGCGCCCAGCCGCGCCAGTGGCGCGATGCGCGCGGCGACGGCGCCTGCGGCCAACTGCTGGTCACGCGCGGCGCCTGGGGCGAGCCGCCGGCGCTGTCGCTGCAGGCGGTGCGGCCCGGCGCGCAGCCGGTGGCGCTGCCGGGCGACGCGCCGGATCCGCTGCTGGCGCGCATCGTGCCGGCGCCCCAGGTGGTGGACATCACCGCCGCCGATGGACGCACGCCGCTGAATGCGCTGTACTTCGCGCCGCTGGACGGCCGGGCCGGTCCGCATCCGGTGATCGCGATGGCCTACGGCGGCCCCGGCACCTCGACGACCAACTGGAACTGGAACCGCGACACGGCGCTGATCGCCTATTGGCAGCGTCGCGGCTACGGCGTGTTCACGCTGGACACGCGCGGCATGCAGAACCGCGACCGCGAGTTCACGCGCGCGCACCGACACGCGTTCGGGGAGGTGGATGTCGGCGACCTGTTCGCGGCGGTGCGCCAGCTGCCGAAGCAGGTGGCGGGCGTGGACGCGAAGCGGATCGGCTTCTTCGGCTGGTCCTACGGCGGCTTCCTGGCCGAGCGCGCGATGCTGGACGCCGACACGCCGCTGGCGGCGGCGGTGGCGGTCGCGCCGCCGACCGACTGGACGCTCTATGACACCGCCTACACCGAGCGCTACCTGGGCATGCCGCAGGACGGCAAGGGCGGCCAGACGGCGCCGTACCGGCAGGCCAACCTGGTGGACCGCGCGAAGCTGCTGACCAGGCCGCTGCTGATCGTGCACGGCACGGCGGACGACAACGTGCTGTTCGAGCACACGCTGCGCCTGACCGAGGCGTTGCAGAACGAGGCGCGGCCCTTCGAGCTGATGATCTATCCGGGCAAGGCGCACGGCATTGCCGGCCGCAGCGCGAAGCTGCACCTGTACCGGACGATCGACGCCTTCTTCGCGCGCACGCTGGCGCGCTGAGCGCCAGGCGCGGGACGAGGCAACGGACAAGGACTTGGGAGCAGGCGATGGCGCTGGTTTATTCAACGGAGAGCGGGCGGATCTGCCCGCAATGCCGGCAGGCGCAGGCGGATTGCCGCTGCAAGACGCAGGCGGCCTCGGCCGTGCTGGGCGACGGCAAGGTGCGGGTGCGACGCGAGACGGCAGGCCGCAAGGGCAAGGGCGTGACGGTGGTGCTGGGCCTGCCGATGACGGCGGCGGAGCTGACCGAGACGGCGAAGAAGCTCAAGGCGGCGTGCGGCAGCGGCGGCACCGTCAAGGACGGCACGATCGAGATCCAAGGGGATCACCTGGAGAAGGTGATGGCCTGGCTGACGCAGGCGGGGTTCGCGCCGAAGAAGGCGGGCGGTTAGGCCTTTCCTCATACCGACATCTAACTGCCGTGCGCGCCAGGCGACCGGAGAAAGACGTTTCGAAGTCACACCCCTTTTTGGTGGGGTGGGCAACACATCACCACCTACCTTAACCTTTTAGTCATACAAGTTTGAGCCGCCATAGACGGCAGCTGAAGGGTGGGAGTGATGTCGGGAGGGACGGGCGCGCAAGACGCCTTGATGGGAGGGCGCGGGCCCGAGGAACCGCGCGAAGAAGTGGTCCCAGACCAGCAGCCCACCGAAGCGCGAGACGGTGCTTTGGCGGCGCTGGCGATCGTGGCCCGCCTGCACCACGTCGCCGCCGACGTGCCGTCGCTGCGTCACAGCCTGGGGTTGGGCGCAACGGACACCCCCTCGATGCGGGACCTGCTGCTCGCCGCCAAGCGGCTGGGGCTCAAGGCCAAGCCATCGCGCACCACGATCGACCGCCTGACGCTGGCCGCGCTGCCGGCGCTGGCGACATTGCGGGACGGCCGGACCGTGGTGCTGGCGCAATGCGACGGCAAGCGGGTGCTGTTCATGGACCCCAGCGGCGACGAAGCGTCGGCGCGTCCCACGATCGAACCCATCGAGACCTTCGCCGCCGAGTGGACCGGCGAACTGATCCTGATCACCAGTCGCGCGAGCCTCGCCGGCGAACTCGCCAAGTTCGACTTCTCCTGGTTCATCCCCAGCATCGTCAAGCATCGCCGGCTCTTGGGCGAGGTGCTGACGATCTCGCTGTTCCTGCAGCTGTTCGCGCTGGTCAGCCCGCTGTTCTTCCAGGTGGTGATGGACAAGGTGCTGGTGCACCGGGGCCTGACCACGCTGGACGTGCTGGTCATCGGGCTGGTGGTGATCATGCTGTTCGAGAGCGCGCTCAACATCCTGCGCTCCTACGTCTTCAGCCACACCACGAGCCGCATCGACGTGGAGCTGGGCTCGCGGCTGTTCCGCCACCTGCTGAGCCTGCCGCTGGCCTACTTCCAGGCGCGGCGTGTCGGCGACTCGGTGGCGCGGGTGCGCGAGCTCGAGAACATCCGACAGTTCCTAACCGGCAACGCGCTCACGCTGGTGCTGGACGTGCTGTTCTCGGTGATCTTCATCGCGGTGATGTTCAGCTACAGCGCGACGCTGACGCTGATCGTGCTGGTCTCGCTGCCGCTGTACCTGATCCTGAGCCTGTCGATCGTGCCGGTGCTGCGAGGCCGGCTCAACGAGAAGTTCGCTCGCGGCGCCGAGAACCAGAGCCTGCTGGTGGAGACGGTCACCGGCATCCAGACCGTCAAGGCCAGCGCGCTGGAGCCGCAGATGGCGCGCAAGTGGGATGAGCAGCTCGCCGCCTACGTGTCGGCGTCGTTCCGCACCCAGACGCTGGCCCAGTACGGCAACGAGGGCATCAACCTCATCGGCAAGCTGGTCAACGCGGCCACGCTGTGGTGGGGCGCGCAGCTCGTCATCGAAGGCCACTTGAGCGTGGGCCAGTTCATCGCGTTCAACATGTTCGCCGGCCGCGTCGCGCAGCCGATCATGCGCATCGCGCAGATGTGGACGGACTTCCAGCAGACCGGCATCTCGATGGCGCGCTTGGGCGACGTGCTGAACACCCGCACCGAGTTGCGGCCGCAAAGCGCCGGCGCGATGCCGCGCGTGCGCGGCGACGTGACGCTGGAGAACGTCACCTTCCGCTACCGCCCCGACGCGCAGCCGGTGCTGCACGGCGTGGACCTGGCGGTGAGCGCGGGCGAGGTGATCGGCATCGTGGGCCGCAGCGGCTCGGGCAAGAGCACGCTGACCAAGCTGCTGCAGCGGCTGTACGTGCCGGAGTCGGGCCGGGTGCTGGTCGACGGCCAGGACATCGCCATGGCCGACGCGACGCAGCTGCGCCGCCAGGTCGGCGTCGTGTTGCAGGAGAACATGCTGTTCAACCGATCGGTGCGGGAGAACATTGCCATCGCTGATCCGGCAGCGCCGATCGAGGCGGTGATCCACGCGGCCAAGCTGGCCGGGGCGCACGACTTCATCGCCGAGCTGCCCGAGGGCTACGACACGGTGGTCGGGGAGCAGGGCACGGGGCTGTCGGGTGGGCAGCGCCAGCGCATCGCGATCGCACGGGCGCTGTTCGGGCAGCCGCGCATCCTGATCTTCGACGAGGCCACCAGTGCGCTGGACTACGAGAGCGAGGCCATCATCCAGAAGAACATGCGCGCGATCTGCCAGGGGCGGACGGTGTTCATCATTGCTCACCGCCTGAGCGCGGTGCGGCATGCCCACCGGATCATCGCGATGGAGAAGGGCCGCATCGCGGAGATGGGCAGCCATGAGGAACTGATCGCCAAGCCTCAGGGGCTTTATGCGCATCTGTGGCGCATGCAGGGCGAAGGAGGCTCGGAATGAGCGCGGCACCGATCGATGCGACGACGGCGCCCGAGGCGCCGCGTCATCCGGCGCGCGAGCTGCTCGCGCGATATGCGGCGGTGTTCAAGGCCGCATGGGAGCGGCGCGAGGAGCTCGCCGGACCCCGGCGCATGGCCGATGAGCGCGCCTTCCTGCCGGCAGCGCTGGAGCTGCAGGAGACACCGCCGCATCCGGCGCCCAGGAGAGCGGCGATCGCGATCTGCGCCCTGTTCCTGATCGCGCTGACCTGGGCGATGCTCGGGCAGATCGACATCGTCGCGGTGGCGCAGGGGCGGATCATCGTCAGCGACCGCAGCAAGACCATTCAGCCGCTGGAGACCAGCGTGGTGCGGGAGGTCTTCGTCAAGGATGGGGACAAGGTGAAGGCGGGGCAGTTGCTGATCGCGCTGGACTCGACGATGACGGAGGCGGACAGCCACCGCGTCGAGAAGGAGCGCGTGGCGGCGTTGTCGGAAGTGCTGCGGGCGCGGGCGCTGCTGCAGTCGCTGACGGGCGGCGGGATGCCGCTGCTGACCACCGAGGCAGTGAAGACGATGCCGCGCGAGGACGCGGACAGCGCGCGCTTCCAGCTGCAGAGCGAGTGGGCGGACATCTCGGCCAAGCTGGCGAAGCTGCAGGCGGAGCTGGAGCGGCGCGAGGCGGAGATCGCCACGGCGAAGCAGCTTGTCGAGAAACTGCAGAGCACGGTGCCGATGGCGCAGCAGCGCGAGCGCGACTACAAGGCGCTGAGCGATCAGGGCTTCGTGGCGGGGCACGCCGGGCAGGACCGCACGCGCGAGCGGGTGGAGCAGGAGAAGGACCTGGCGATGGCGCTGGCGCGCCAGCGTGAGGCGCAGGCGGCGCTGGCGGAGTCGCGCGGCTCGGCGGCGTCGTACCGGGCGGAGACGCTGAGAACGCTGAGGGATCGAGAGGCGCAAGCAGATCTGAAGCTCAAGCAGCTGGCCGAGGAAGGTGCCAAGGCCAACAAGCGCAATCAGCTGACGAAGCTAACGGCCCCCGTTGACGGTACGGTGCAGCAGCTGGCGGTGCACACGGCAGGTGGCGTTGTGACCGAGGCGCAGGTGCTGCTGGTGCTGGTGCCTGATGAGGCTGAGGTGACTGCGGAGGTCGTGCTCGAGAACAAGGACATCGGCTTCGTGCGCGCGGGCCAGGAGGCGGAGATCAAGCTCGAGACCTTCCCGTATACGCGCTACGGCACGGTGCCGGCCACGGTGAAAAGCGTGACCGCGGATGCGGTGAACGACGAGAAGCGCGGGGCGATCTTCCCAGTGACGCTGGTGCTGGGGAAAGGGGCCATCGATGTCGATGGCAAGCCGGTGCGGCTGACGCCGGGAATGAACGTGACGGCGGAGGTGAAGACCGGACGACGGCGCGTCATCGAGTACCTGTTCAACCCGGTGCAGGA
>NZ_JBQEOF010000020.1:0-116779 GCF_052044995.1 Roseateles sp. 22389 | reverse complement strand
TACGCCGACATCGGCGAGACGGTCCACGTGATCGAAGGTCGGAGCTACGGCAACCGAGTGCTCCGGCGCGAGATCTGACGGCGACGGAACGACGCAAGGTCGCGTCGGCCGTCTGTTGGGCTGTCGAGAGCAGCGGCTTCAGGCTGATCTCGGTCGTTCGCGACTTGGAACTGAGTGACTGGTCTCAACAGGAGCAGTAGTTTGAGCTGAATAGCGATGGCTGGCATGAGCACGCAGGGGAATCGGCCTCGAGCCACGGCCAACTTACGTCGGCGCCCCCTTGTCCTTGCGCTGACGAATGATCGAATTCGCGAATCCTCCGATTTGAGGGGAGTCGCTTTCCGCGCTGAGTCGAACGATCTCCGCCCTGCAGGCAGCGTCAATCTTCAACGCTTGCATTCCCGCTTTCGCCTCCAATGCGTCGATCACCGCGAGCGCTTTGTTGACGTCGAGGAACCCGCCTCGCTGCACCGCGTCACAAGCAATATGCAGCACGTGCTCCGTGGACGCCGAGTCGAGCGAGCCGGCGAAAGTTTCAAGCAGCCGCATTGAGATATTCCTGACCGCAGGGTCCGGATGTGTCGCCTCTGGCATCGCCGTCTCAACGGCTGCCTTTGGAGCTCCAGCGTATTGAAGCAACTCCAAGGCCTTCACCTTGATGTCCGGGTTGCATCGCTTGGCTGCGTCGAGAACCGCGGCACGTTCCTCGGCCACGGCGCTCGCGAGCTTGTTTCGAGCTTCGTGAAGACGAGGGTCTTGGTAGTCGAGAGAACCATCCATGCCCACGAACTCTCGTCCGCTGCGTCCCCCTGTCTCATCGAAAACCGATTGCCGCGCACGCTCGAAGGCTTCGATGTCCCGATTGAGCGCTTCCGGAATTCCTTTGCCGTCCACGCATGTCCCCGCATAGCGAGGCGTATAGCCGCTCGCCGAGAACGCGATCGCATAGGTGGCCTCGTTGTTCGCTCTGGCAATCAGGTTGCAGCTGACGCTGGCTCGCGGGTACTGTTCTCGGACCAGTCGACAAGCGCTGACGAACGCCGGATCCCGGGCCTCATATTGATTGCCGATGACGAGCCGGGTTGTCGAGCGAACGAGGTCCTTGTCAGCACCCTGGATGCCGACAACATCGATGTTCGAGAGCGTGATGCCGAGGGCGGCTGGTGCCCAGAGTAAGGAGATCGTGGTCGCGAGAAAGCTCGCAAGACCGATACGCATTCGAAGCATCATTTCTCCTTCAAGTCTTCGCCCGCTGGCCATTCAGGTCTTTCTCGACACGTACGCCACGCAAGGCATTCGCCCCGATCTCGCCCGTGAGGTTTTCCGCGAATACTCGTCCGAAGCCTTTCAGGAGCGGATCAATCGCCCGGGCTGTCATTTCGTGCTCGCGGAGATCGACACGGCGCTCATCGGATTCGCGGAGATCGATGCCTTCGCTACGCCATGCCCCGGCGCCACGAGCGCCGGCGCCGAGCTGGTCCGTCTGTACGTGCAGCCCGCCTTCCAGCGTGTGAAGGTGGGACAGCGTCTTCTGGCCGCGGCGGAGGACGTCGCCAGGGCCACGGGTTTGCCGGCGTTGTGGTTGACAGCGTGGGACGGCAATCAACGCGCACGCGACTTCTACGCCGCGCGCGGCTACGCCGACATCGGCGAGACGGTCCACGTGATCGAAGGTCGGAGCTACGGCAACCGAGTGTTCCGTCGCGAGATCTGACGGCGACGGCACGACGCAAGGTCGCGCTGGCGTCTGTTGGGCTGTCGAGAACTGCGGCTTCAGGCTCAAAGCGGGCCGCACGTCATCAAGCGTCCAGGCCGAAGGATTCAGCGAACGTCGCGAAGAACGCAGCCGCTGCCACGCCTTCGGTTCCCCTGCTGCGTTCCTCATTGGCGCACTCGTTGGCAACCCGGGCGATGAGTTCCCACTCCGCTTGGCCTGCAGACCGCAGGTGTTGACTCATCTGCTCCAGGGCTTGCACAGCCGCATCAGGGTCGACAGTCTCGTCGCCCGATAGCTCCAGGAATGCAGCCGTGTGCAGCAGCGCTCGAACGATGTTTTCCATAGGCTCCCCAATGCGAGCGCGATCCGCCCGCTGCAAGTGCTGCGCTCGTCTAACACGCCATTTCAATGCGGTGCGAACGGCCGCCTCCGCTGCTGACCTGGCATCCACTCCGACAGAGCCATTCTCATAACTTTCTCCGCGGCACACGCGCTCTCCCACCCAAAGTACCGCGCCGCGCCTCAATCAGTCAGTCGCCCCCTCCGCCGGCCGCGACCGCTGCGCCAGCAGGCGCTTTCGCACCGCATAAATGTTGTTCCGCAGCGCGTAAAGCTCTTCCGCATACGACAGCGGCACCGCGATGCGGTGCGTGACGCGATCCAGCTCATCCAGCTCATCGAGCAAAGCCTCCCGCTCGCCCGTGCCGGTTTCCAGCTTCGCCTCCACCTCGCGCAGTCGCGCATACCAGCGGAACACCCGCGAGCGCACGCGGAAGGTGTACAGCGGTGGCACCACGCGCGACAGCGGCAGCATCAGCACCAGCAGGCCGCCGACCACCAGCCACATGCGTTCCAGCAGATTGCCGGCCCAGAAGGGCAGGTAGCGAGCCCACGCCGGCGGCGTGCCGTTGATCGCGCGATCGCCCTCGGCGCTGACCGGCAGCTCGCTGGTGCGGGTGTTGGGGAAGTCGCGCGCGCCATTGAACCAGCCCGCCCCGCTGTGCTGCCCCAGCGCCGCCTGCGCGAACAGCTGGCGCAGCGCCGGATGCGTCTGCTCGCGCGCCAGCAGCGCGGTGGTGGTCGCCAGCAGCGGCACGTCGTGCGGCGGCAGGTCGGCCGCCAGGTCCACCACGCCGCGCGGCAGCGTCACGGTGGACAGGAAGGGCAGGTGGCGCGAATAGGCTTCGTTCTGCTCGAAGGCCATCAGCCCGATGGCCGGGTCGCGCAGCAACGCGCGGATGAGCCCCGCCTGCGGCGCCGAGATCAGCACCGCAGCGTCCAGCCGGCGCTCGCGCAGCGCCGCGCCGGCGGCGTCGGGCGGCAGGTTGGACAGCCTCAGATCGGCCGGTGTCATCTGGTTCAGCGCCAGCAGCTTCTCGACGATCTGCGGCACGCCGCTGCCGTCCTGGTCCACATTGACGCGCAGGCCGCGCAGTTGAGTCAGGCGCTGCAATTCGCCGCCGGGTTGGCGGCGCGCGATGCCGAGATCACGGCGATAGAAGATCCAGATCGGCTCGTAGAACAGGCTGCCCAGCGAGACGATGCCGGCCTCGGTATCGGCCGCCGGATCGGCCATGCCGCCGCGGACGAAGCCCACGTCGGCCGTGCCCGCGCGCAAGTGCGCCAGGTCGTCCTGCGCGCCTTCGCTGGCGATCAGCTCCACCTGGATGCGCTCGCGCGCCAGCGCCTTCGCATAACCCTCGCCGAAACCGGCGTAGGCACTGCCGGCCGGGCCGGTGGCCAGCCGCACCTGGCGCGGCGGCTGCGGGTCCAGCCACCAGTAGGCCGCGATCAGCAACCCGCCGCCGAGCAGCAGCAGCGGCCCCATCGAGACCATCATGTCGCGCAGCGTCTGCAGCACCAGGCGCAGGCTGCGGGTGGCATGCCATTGCTGGATCGGGGTCATGGCCGGCCGCCCTGTGCGCGAGAGTTCCGGGTCTGCGCGCCGCGACGTCGTTCGCGGTCCAGGGCATCCGCACGGGTGGTGGTGGCGAGGGTGAAGATGATCGTGATGCCGGCGCGTCGCATGGGCTTGTCTTTGCCGATGGAGGAACGGCGCATCGTATTCGAGGCGCGCGGGCCGGAATCAATGAGACGCCGCCCGGGTCCATGCCTGGACGTCGCCATGGGGAGAAGGAATGTCTCGAGCCACGTTCTGCGTGGCAAATGAGGCGACCAGCAGGATCAGGCCGATCACGGCCGGCAGTGCGTCCTTCGGCTTGCCGGCACCGGCATGCGCGATCGCCGCCAGCAGCAGATGAAAGAACATGCCGGCATAGGCCAGGTCGCTCAATGGCGTGTTGATGCGCGACAGGACGGCCACGACCGCCAGCACCTTCAGCACGATGAGCAGCGGCACGAGGTAGCCGGGATAACCGAGCGCGGACAGCTGGGTCCTGACCCAGGCGGACTTGAGCAGGTAGAGCGTTGCGGAGCTGAGGTAGAGCAGGGACAACAGCGCGGTGCTGATCCAGTAGACGGTGGATGCGGTCAAAAGCTTCTCCAGGGTGAATCGGGAGCCGGGAGAATGTCGGCCAGCCATCAAGCGCGCAAGTAGGATGAATTCGTCGGGGCCAGTATGGAAATGCAGACCAATGACCGCAGCGGCGTCAACATGCACGAGGAGATGCGGCGCGCATTCGCGCTGCTCTCGGGCAAATGGAAACTGGAGATCATGTGGCTGCTCAACCAGCGCATGCACCGCTTCGGCGAGCTGCGCAAGGCCATCCCCGGCATCACGCAGCACATGCTGACCGCTCAACTGCGAGAGCTTGAAGCGGACGGGCTGGTCTCCCGGACCGTTCATGCCGAGGTGCCGCCCCGCGTCGAATACGAGATCACGCCGAAGGCGCGCGGGTTGGGTCCGATGATGGCGGCCTTGCAGGCCTGGTGGGCGGAGTACGGCGACAGCGTGCCGGTCAAGGGGCCGCCGCGAGGCCGCCCGGCAAGGCCCGGCCCCGCGGCGCCGTGAGACCGGAGCCGATCAGAACCGGTAGCCCGCGCCCACGCCCACCAGCAGCGGATCGATCTTGAACTTGCCCACCGACGCGCCGGCCGAGCGGACGTCCGTCGACATCTGGATCTTCTTCACGTCGACGTTGATCGACCAGCGCTTGTCCAGCATGTAGTCGAAGCCGGCCTGCGCGGCCAGGCCGAAGCTGTGCTTCTTGATGCTCGGCTGCAGCGCCGCCTGCACCGCGGGATCGAAGTTCACGCTGGAGAAGAGCGTGTAGTTCAGGCCGGCGCCGAGGTAAGGACGGAAGCTGCCTTCCGGGTTGAAGTGGTACTGCGCTAGCAGCGTCGGCGGCAGCTGCTTGACGCTGCCGATGCGCGTGCCCTCGCTGTAGAGCGTGTGACGCTGCGGCACCGTCAGCACCAGCTCGGCCGCGATGTTGCGCGTGAGGAAGTAGCTGATGTCGACTTCAGGAATCGTCTTCTGGCTCAGCGACAGGCCAAGCCCGGTGCGGTCCTTGTCGGCCGGGTCGATCTTCACGGCGCGCACGCGCAGCTGCCAGGGCGATTCCTGCGCCTGGACCGGCATCGCGGTGGCGGCCAGGAGCGCCGCGAGCGACGCGGCGGCAAGGACGGGGCGGGTCGGGAGAGCGAAAGCGCGATCGGTCATGGAAACCTTGTGTTCATGGGAGAAGCCAGGCGTCCAGACCGGACGCCGCGCCGCCGTGGCCGGTGGATGGCGGCGTGCGAAAAATTCTCCGTGGCGGGAATGAATGCAACGCTCGCCGGACGATGAACAGGACATGAACGCGGACGCGAGGGCGAGCACGGCATGCGAGGGTGCTTCACGTCCTTGAGATGCCATCCTTGCCTGGCGGGAACTTCGCGGTGACGACTCCGCCGCCGCGCTTCCCTAGAGTGCCGCTGTCCCCGCACGATGGAACAGCGCTTTGAATCAGTCCCCGACCGCCTTTCCCCTCGAACCACGCGTCGCCGAAGACGGCGCGCAGGAGCACGACCCGCGGCGGCGAGCCGTCCTGCAAGGCGCCGGCGCGCTCTCGATGCTGCCGCTGCTGTCCGCGCTGCCCTTGATCGCCAACGCCGGCGGCGCGTCGGCGGCCACGGCCGGGGAGCCGGCCTTCAAGCATCCGGGGGTGCTCCACACCGAAGAAGACTTCCAGCGGATGCGGACCCAGGTGAAGGCGGGCGCGCAGCCATGGCTCGACAGCTGGCGGGAACTGACCGGCGACGCGCAGTCGCGCCCCGGCTTGCCGATCAGCTCGCAGCCCGTCACGCGGCGCGGCGGCGAGGGCCAGAACTTCGGCACGATGGTGCATGAGATGAACCATGCGTATGAGCTCGCGCTGCGCTGGAAGATCTCCGGCGACCTCGACTGCGCGCGGGACGCCATTGCCGTGCTCAATACCTGGGCCACCACGATGAAGCGGATCGAGGGCAACGCGGACCGCTTCCTGGCCGCCGGCATCTATGGCTACCAATGGGCCAACACGGCCGAGATCCTGCGCACGCACGAAGGCTGGGCGGCGGCCGACGTCCGGCAGTTCCAGCAGTGGCTGCTGGACGTGTTCGTGCCGCTCAGCCGCGACTTCCTGCTCGCGCACAACGGCGCGGACATCACCAACTACTTCGCCAACTGGGACCTGTGCGCGCTGTGCGGCCTGATGGCCATCGGCGTGTTCTGCGATCGCCGCGACCTTTACGACGCGGCGCTGAGCTACTACCAGACGGGCCGCGGCAACGGCGCCGCGCTGCGCTGCGTCTACTACGTGCATCCGGGCTACCTGGGCCAGTGGCAGGAGAGCGGTCGCGATCAGGGCCATTCGACGCTGGGCGTCGCGCTGGCCGGCGCCTTGTGCCAGATCGCCTGGAACCAGGGCGACGACCTGTTCGGCCACCTCAACAACCGGCTGCTGGCGGGCGCGGAATACGTGGCCCTGTCCAACCTGGCCGACGCGGACGGCCATCGCCTCCACCAATTGCCGTTCGTTCCGATGACCCGCTTCAACAGCGCCAACGGCCATCCCGAGACCGCCACCGAGGTCAGCGGCTCGCCGCATCGCCGGCATTGCTGGGCGCTGATCCACAACCACTACGTCAACGTCAAAGGGCTGTCGGCGCCGTGGACGACGGCCATGGTGGCTCAGCTGCAGCCGGCGCCGGACGGACTGGACGGCGACATGCCGGGCTTCAGCCGGCTGACCTACAGCCGCCAGCCCGGCACGCCGGCCGCGGCGGCGAGCGGGCTCGAGGCCCGCGTGCGGGCCGGGCAGGTGGTGCTGTCGTGGTGGGGCACCTCGGCGGCGACGGGCTACGTGATCAAGCGCGGCAGGTCGGCCAGCGGCCCCTTCGTCGCCATTGGTCGCGCCACCGAACCGCGCACCTTCACCGACGAACCGGGGCGGGGCGTCTGGTTCTACGCGGTGACCGCCGTGACGGCGCGCGGTGAGGGCCGGCCCTCCAACATCGCGCGCGCGGCCACCGCCGGGGAGGTGCTGCTCCACCTGCCGCTGGACGGCAATGCCCGCGACGCTGGCGGCAGCGGCAAGACCGGACAGCTCGCGGAAGGCGCATCCTGGGGCGCGGGACGCAAGGCGGGACGCGCGTTGGCGCTGGACGGCAGCGCCGGACACCTGGTCCTGCCGTCCGGGATCCTGCAGGGCGTGAGCGACTTCACCGTCGCGCTGTGGGTGTACTGGGACCAGGCCGCCGACAACACCCGCATCTTCGACTTCGGACACGACGACGTCGCCTACATGGCGCTGACCCCTCGGCACCATGACGACCACCGGATGCGTTTCATGATCACCACCATGCGCTGGTCATCCGAGCGCATCGTCGCGACCAGCGGCGCGCTGCCAACCGGCCGCTGGGTGCATGTGGCGGTGACCTTGTCCGGCGGCGTGTGCAGCGTCTATGTGGACGGGCAGCTCGACGGACGCAAGGAGGGCTGGGACTTCGCGCCGTGCGACCTCGGAGCGACGACGCAGAACTGGCTCGGGCGCTCGCAGTATCCGGACGCGCCGCATTCGCCGGTCCCGCGATTCAACGGCCGCATGAGCGACCTGCTGATCCGCAGCGGCGCGATGGACGAGCGGGAGATCGCGGCGCTGGCCGCGGCGTGAGCGGTTCCGCCGGGCGCCGCGGGTCGCCCGAGCCGGTCCGGCCAAGCCTCAGCCGGCCTGCAGCACCAGGCCGAGGATCACCATGTCCCGGCTCTTCGCGTCCGCCCACACGATGCCCGGCAGGCGCCCCCAAGCGCTGAAGCCCTGCGCTCGGAACAGCGTCAGGCTGGCCGCGTTGTCGTGCCAGATGAAGGCCATCAGGCGGTCGATGTGCCACAGCGGCGCCTCGATCCGCGCGTGGGACAGCAGGCGCCGTCCGACGCCGCAGCCGCGCCAGCCGCTGGCGATGTAGATCGCGACCTCCGCCGCCGGCATGCAGGCGGGCCGGTCGGCGAAGCCGAGCAGGCTCAGCCATCCCACGACCTCCACGCCGGCCTGCGCGACCCACAACGGTCGGCCATTGGCGCGATGCGAGGCCATCCAGTTCGCGAGGCCGTCGGCCGGCAACTGCGCCAGGTAGCTGCCGAGCACCGGCCGGCCGCCGGCGCGCGCGTCGACGCCGGGCAGCGGCGTGGGCAACGGCGGCAGCGACTCGTTGTAGATCCGGGTGATGGCCGCGAGGTCGCCATCCAGCGCCGGACGGATCGCGATCGCCGTCGCGGCCGCGATGGGCGGCTCGCCCGTGATCGCCGCCATGGCCACGGTGAACGCGGTGGAGGCGGGCAGGGCATCGGTCGTCGCAGTCATGGCGGTTCGGCGCTGAAGTCTGGGATGACCGCAATCTAGGAAGGACCGTGAGCCGTCACGGCGCGCATCGCGAAGCGGCGCGTCGGCGCGCGAAGGGCGCAGGGTCCTGCCCGCGCGGCGCTTCGCGGCCGGGCACGTCGCTTCGCCCAGGGGCGCGCCGGGCGCAGGGCGATGCCTACCCTCACCAATCGATAACACGCGGCGCACCGCGCCATCCCGGCCTTACCCAGGAGCAGCCATGTCCATCGATGCGATCGATCGTCCCTCGTCCGTGCAGCGCCCGTCGGCGCTCGACCTCTACAGCCAGTTCCTCAACGCACCCATGGCGCAGCCGCAAGGGCCCGCTAGCGGTGGGTCGCCCGGCCAGCAGCTGATGGCCATGCTGGTCTACAGCCTCATGGCCGCCGCCCAGCCGCAGCAAGGCGGCGGCAGCCCCTGGCCCGACACCGCCGCCGGCCCCGGCTCGACCGCCGGCCCGGCCGGGCCGATGGGCCCGGGCACCGCGGGCAACAACCCGCAGGCCGGCCAGCTCGCGCTGATCAACAGCATCCTCCAGCTGCTGCAGGCCTTGCTGCCGCTGCTGCAGTCGCTCGCGCAGAACGGCCTGCAGCCCACCAGCGCCGCCAATCAACTGGCCAACCAGTTCGGCGGTGGCGGCGGGGGTGGAGGCGGCGGCTTCGGCAGCGGAGCGGGCGGTGGCGGTGGCGGCTCGCCCTTCGGTGGCATGGGCGGCATGGGTGGCATGGGCGGACCGTCGGTGGGCCCGGGCGCGGGTGGACCGGGCGGCGGCTCGCCGTTCTCGTCGATGCCCTCGGCCCCGTCCATCCCTTCGATCCCATCGATGCCTTCCTCGCCGGAGTCCGATCCCTTCTCGCCCTGGTCATCGCCACCGGGCAAGCCGTCGACGCCTTCGGTGCCGTCGTCCGGGCCGTCCTCGCCGAGCGCACCCTCGACGCCGTCCAGCCCGGCCGCGCCGTCGGCGCCGAGTGCGCCGTCCGCGCCGCCGTCCCCGTCCTCGCCGTCCGCGCCTTCCGGAACCGCACCGACCTCGGGCGCGGGCAAGCCGACCGAGATCCCGCCGGCGACCGGCAAGGTGATCGTGAACGAGCCCATCGTCGTCAAGGCCGGCCAGACCTTCAACGGCGAGGGCAAGCTCTACCAGGCCGGCCCGTCGCTGGGCGACGGTGGCCAGAGCGAGACCCAGAAGCCGGTCTTCATCCTCGAGCCCGGCGCGAAGCTGGAGAACGTGCAGGTCGCTGGCGGCGACGGCATCCACACCCGCGGCGACGCGACGCTCAAGGATGTCTGGTGGAAGGACGTCGGCGAGGACGCGATGACGATGAAGGGCCCCGGCAACGTCAAGGTGATCGGCGGCGGCGCCTACGCGGCCACCGACAAGATCTTCCAGATCAACGCGCCGGGCTCGCTGTCGATCGACGGCTTCACCGCGGACGGCTTCGGCAAGGCGGTGCGCACCAACGGCGGCCACGACTTCCCGATCAGCATCGACATCCGCAACTCGGTCTTCCGCAACGGCGACGAGGCCGTGGTGCGCAGCGATGCCAAGGACGCGAAGATCAACATCGCCTCGGACGTGGTGATCGAGAACACACCGCACAAGGTGCTCGCGCCCCCGACGGCCGACGTGCAAGGCGTCGGCGCCTGGGAATACAAGCCCTACAGCGGCTGATCGAACCGCCCCGGCCTGGCGCCGGGGCTTCGCGCACGAAGGCTCTCGAAGGAGGGCGCGCGGTCTCAGCGCGCCGGCACGTCGACTCGCGCGTCGATGTGCGACGCCTCGGCCGCGGTCACGCTGCCAAGCTGGACGACGAGGTCCAGCCCGTGCGTGCGCTGCGCCATGTTGCGCTCGTAGGAGCGCATCGAGTACGGCCGCATCGCCGCGGAATCCCGCCACTGCGATTCGATCTCGCGTTCCAGCGCGGCCACTTCCGCCGGCAGGCCGCCGGGCTGGCGCTCGCACAGCGCGATCGCGGAGCGGTAGGCATCGTCGCGCAATCGCATCTCCGTGCCGACCACCACCCGCGCCGCGGCGCTGTGATTCGGGCTGGCATGGCGCTGGATGTCGGTCACCAGCTGTTCCAGCCGCTGGCGGTCCGCGCCCGCCGCGACCCAGTCGCCGAGTTGTGGCTTCACGTGCTCGGCGAAGGCGTCGAGGTCCTGGTACTCGGTCTCGACGAAGGACAGCGGATGCAGGCGGCCGTCCTCGTAGACGGCCTCCCGCCGCTCGAAGACGCCGCCCAGGATGCGCTCCGCGCCGAGGCCCGCCTGCAGCGCGCCCATCGTGAGGTCGGCCTTGCCGGCATCGCCGACCGAGCCGGCCACCGTCTGCGACGCGCCCAGCGAGGCCCGCAGCGCCACGCCGACGCGGCTGGCGTGGCCGTCGATGCGGCGCTCGACGCGCATCGCGCCGCTGGCGTCGCCGTAGCGGCGGGTGACGTCGCGTTGCGTCTCGACGTAGCCGCCCGCGCTCGCCGTCGCCTTGAGCCGCCACCTGCCCAGCGACGCGGTGACGTCGGCCCCCAGGCCGTGCCGCCGACGCGCGTCCCCCGCGTCGCCGATCTGGTTGATGGTCACATCCGGAAATTCCTGCAGCAGCTGGCGCAGCAGCGGCGGATCCCCGGGGTTGCGGGCGGCACCGCCGGCGCTGTGGTCGATGATCCGGTCGATCAGGCGCGAGAAGTCTCCGCGCAGCTCGGACACGGGCCGGCCGACGCGCGGCAGGCGCAGCGACAGTCCCTGCATCTCGGACCAGTCGTGGCCGAGGAGCAGCGCATCGACGTTGCCGCCGACCTTGAACGCGCCCAGGTCCGGCCCCACGCTCACGCCCAGCCCCACCTGGCCGGTGGTCTGGCGCTGCGTCCCGAGCACGATCTCCATGTCGTAGGGCGGCATGGCGATCTCGAAGACGGCATGCCGGGCCCGCTGCGCGCGTGCATCGACGCGTCCCCGCACGAACAGCGCCGAGGCCACCGCGCTGATCGACGCCGTGATCTGCCGCAGCCCGACGCCGGCGATGCCGCCGCCGGTCAAGCGCAGCCGCGAGGAGCCCTCGATGTTGGCGACGATGTCCTTCAGCGCGGTCCGCAGCGTCTCGCGGTCGACCGTCTTCACGCGCGTGTCGCGGCCGTTGGCCTCGTCCTCGGCACGGGCGAGCGCGGCCGACGCGGTGAGGAGCAGGGACGCGGAGCTCGCCGGCGCTGCGTTGGCGGCGCTGGTCGCGTCGGCGTTGCCAGCGTTGGTCGGGTTGGCCAAGTCGGTCGGATGCGCCGGGGGCGCTCCGCTGGCGCCCTGTGAGCGCGCGTCGGCCACCCAGTCCGCCAGCGCCGCGGCGTCCAATCGCAAGCCGGCCAGCGCCTTGAGGTCGGGCAATTCGTCCAGGCGGCGGGCGAGGGCGCTCAGCACCGGCGGATCCGCGGCGGCCGCCTCGGACAGCATCAGCCGCGCCAGCCGCTCCCCGATCGCCTTGCGCGCGTCGGCATCGAAGCCCACGCGCTCGAAGGACGGGCTGGCCTCCTCCAGGCAGTGCGACAGGACCGCGGCGCGCAACAGGTGGGCCGGCACCGCGGCCGGGCCGCTCGACCGGCCTGCCGACGCCCGGAGCAGGCCGTCCCGCAGCGCGCTCGCGGCTTCGGTCAGGGCCCGCTCGCGCGCCGGGCGATGGCGTGCCACGGCCGGCCCGCGCTCCACGCCCTGCACGCCGTGCCGCAGCGCGCGGAACGGCGACTTGCCGATCAACGGATTACGCGGGCGCAGCGCGCCGCGCGGCGCGGCGCGGTCGATCCAGCGGCCCATCTTCATCAGCCGCGCGTCCAGCGCCGCGAACCGCGTGCCGGGCCCGGTCTCGTGCAGATCGTTGCGTACCGCCGCGAGCGCCCATCGATGCGGCTCGGCGGCTGCCACGTCGCCCGCCATCCGCGCGGCGGCGCAGAAGACCGCTTCGCCGGTGAGCGTCCGCAGCGTGGCAGGATCACGCAGCAGCGCCGTCGGATCGCCGTGGTGATCGAGCCCGCGCGGCGCGCCTTCGGACGCCTTCAGCAGCAGCGCGAAATCGCGTCGCCGCGCGGGATCGACCGGTCGCGCGGTGACGGCCATCAGCACGTCCATGCCGGCCGGCGTGCCGCCCAGCGCGGAGGAGGTCCGCCACGCGGCCTGCCGGGCGGCGAGCTCGTCCGCCGCCGCGTGCTCGATCAGCATCGGCCCCCAGCCCAGCCGGTTGTTGCGCAGCCCGTCCTGGCGCCGGCGACGGCCGACGTCGGTGAGCCGACCGGGACTGCCGAGCAGCGCGGCCGATGGCGACGCCGATGCCGACAGCAGCGGCGATCCCGCCGGCGTGCGGTTCGCGCCGGCCTGCCAGGCCGCGATCAGTTCCGCCTCCGCGTCGAGCGCGGCCAGCGAGTCCAGGGCGTCCAGCGCCAGCCGCGCGTCGCCTTCGCAGGCCGCGGCCAGCGACTGCGCGAGCAGCACCACCGGCGCGGACGGCAGGTCGGGCGTGGGCGGCACGCCGGACAGGTCCAGCCGCGACAGCTGGCCGGACAGGCGCGCCAGGTCTTCCGGCATCGCGCCGTCGCGGGTGAACAGCGTCGCGATCAGCGGGGCCAGGTCGGGCCGGTCGACGCGCATCGTGTCCAGCAGCACCGCGCCGGTGGGCGCGGCGCGGGACGGTGTCTCGGGCGGCGACACGGCGGCCGCGGCGGCGTCGCCGGCCTCGACCGGCCGGGCCGGCAGGGCGGCGCGCGGCGCGGCGGCGGACTCCGGCTGCGGCCGGGCCGGCGGGGCATCCAGCGGGCGGATCGCCGTGCTGGGCAGCAGCGGCGTGCGCTGTTCCTGGGAGAGCGGCGTGTCGATGGCGACACGAGAGAGGCCGAGCTGGCGTGCGATTCGAGTGGTGAAGGACATGGACTGCTCCTTCGTCCCGATCGTGGCGAGCGGTCATGACGGCCAGCCGCGCCGGAGCGAAGGGCTGGCGTCGGGCGCGAAGAGGCGACGGCTCGACGGGCGCATGCCGCCGCGGAAGGCGATGTCTTCGCTTCGCCGGACGGCGGTTCGGCGGCTGTCGACCGTCGCCCGGGTCCGGTCCCGAGAGTCAGGGGTGAATCCCCATGTCCTCGCACAGGAATCGTCCATGAGCGCCATCGATCCGATCTCTTCCCTCAACGGCAGCGGCCCGCGCCTGTCGCCGATGCAGCAGCTGTACCAGCAGCAGCTCTACGCGGACCCGCAGCCCGCATCCCCGGCCAACGTCATCGCGCCGCTCATGACGATGCTGGTCCAGCAGATCATCGCGATGCTGGTGCAGCAGCTCCTGCAGTCGCTGCAGGCCCAGCAGCAGGGGCAGCAAGGGCAGCAGGGCATGCCCGGCGGGGGCGGCGGCGCGGGCGGGGGGCTCGGCGGAGCGCCCGGCGGCGGAGGCGGGAACCCGTTCGCCGCCGGTGGCGGGCCAGGCGGTGGCGGAGGCAATCCGTTCGGGCCCGCCGGCGGCTTCGGTGGCGCGGGGAGCGGGAGTCCCGGCCTCGGCGGCTTCGGTGAGGCTCCGCCTGCGCCGGCGCCCGCTTCCCCAGAGCCAAGTCCTGCTCCGAGTCCAAGTCCTGCTCCAAGTCCGAGTCCGAGTCCTGCTCCGAGCCCGAGCCCGAGCCCGAGCCCGAGTGCCGCGCCCGCTCCAGCGCCGGCGCCAGCTCATAGCCATCATCACCACCATCACGGCCACGCCCCGGCTCCGGCGACGCCCGATCCGCTGCTCGCGCCCGCACCGGCGCCGGCACCTTCGGTCGGCGCTCCCGCCAAGCCCGACGACGCGGGTCCGGTGTCCAGCAGTACCCCCGCGACCTCGGTGCTGCCGCCGCATCGCGGCGAGGTCGTGGTGAACAAGCCCATCGTCGTCGGCCCGGGCGAGACCTTCGACGGCAAGAACCAGTTGTTCACCGCCGGGTCGGGACTGAGCGGCAATTCGGCCGAGACCTACCAGCCGGTCTTCATCCTCGGCCCGGGCGCCACGCTCAAGAACGTGCAGTTCAAGGGCGGCGACGGCGTCCACCTGCTGGGCGACGCCAAGATCGACAACGTCCACGCGGTGCAGGGCGGCCCGGACGACATGATCACCATCGACGGGCCCGGCAACCGCGCCCACGACGCCCAGCTGGCGGGGATCTCCCCGGCGTCGATTCCCAACGACCGGCCCGCCGAGGTCGAGATCAGGAACTCCTCGTTCCGGCACTCGCATGACAAGGCGATCCAGATCAACGGCGATGCCAACGTGAAGCTCAGCGGCGTCTATGCCGAGGACGTCGGCCAGCTGCTGGTGACGCTGGGCGGCCAGCCGATCAAGGCCAACGTGTCGATCGACGACTCGCAGTTCAGCGGCGTGCGCTCGCACCTGGTGCGGCTGGACGATCGCGACTCGACGCTGCGGCTCGGTCCGAACGTCAGCACCGACTCGGGCCGCCTCCAGGTCATGATGGGCACCCCGGCCAATGCCAGCGGCGCGACGGTGGTGATGCCGTCCTCCAGCCCGGCGGGCGGCAACGACTGAGCCGGCGCCATGGCCACGAGGACGAGCCGCCGGCGGGCGGTCGTCCTCGATCTCTGCATGGCCGGTGCCGGCGCGTCAGCGACCGTACAGCGCGGTGAACGAGGCCTTCCCGAGCATCTTGCGGCCCAGCCCCCGGTTCAGCACGAAGCCGTGCAGGGCCGCGGTCCCGGTCTTCGGGACGCCGGCGGCCGCGTCGATGTCCGCCACGGCCAACGCGTAGACGGTGAACACGTAGCGGTGCGCCTTTTCTCCCGCCGGCGGACAGGGGCCGCCGTAGTTGCCGTTCTCGCCGGTGACGCCCGTGTCGAGAAAGTCGTTGGCGCCGCCATGGGCGCCGGCGGGCAGGCGGGTCGCGGCGTTGCCCGCGCCGCGCGGCAACTGGGTGACCGAGGCCGGGATGTTGTAGACGGTCCAGTGCCAGAAGCCGCTGCCCGTCGGGGCATCCGGGTCGTAGACCTGCACCACGAAGGACTTGGTGCCGGCCGGGGCGTTCTTCCATTCCAGCGCCGGGGAGACGTTGTCGCCCGAGCAGCCGAAGCCGCTCAGGACGAACCGGTTGTCGATCCCGCCACCCGGCGTGATGTCCGGGCTGGAGAGCGAGAACCCGTCGCTTGGCGGGGCCGCCGCCGGCCGGGCGGTGGCGGGCAGGGATGCGACGCAGGCCAGGGCGGCGGCGCAGGTCGCGAGCAGCGACCGGCGGGGCAAGACATTCGGAGACATGGACTTCCTTGTCGGCAAGGATGAATGGGGGAGGAGGGAGGACTTGTCCATCAGGCCGGGACCGGGGCGTTCTTCAGGCCCAGCACCTGGATCGATTCGATCGACGGCGGCACCGCGAACAACTCGTCCGCCCGGGCCATCAGCGCCTGCGCGATCGGGCCGGCCAGGTGGTTCTGCCGGCCCGCCTCGTCGTGGAACGCGTCGAAGATGCCGAAGCTCGTGGGGGACAGCCGCAGCGCGAACCAGATCGGCGTCGATGGCTCGTCCAGGGCGAGCGCCAGGCCGGCGCGCAGGAACTCGGCCACTTCGGCCTCCTTGCCGGGCCTGGCTTCGAGACGCGCGAAAAGTGCAAACTGAATCATGGTGGGACACCTCTTCGGTTGATGCCGGACATCCGACAGCGGCCAATGTAGGTTTTCACCGCGTGGTGGCGTATTGCCGCGAATGACAACATCGATATCATTCGCGCCATGAGGATCTCGGTGCTCGCCGTCGACGGCGTCTTCGATACCGGCCTGGCCGCCGTGCTGGACACCTTTGCCACGGCCAACGAACTGGCCGAGCTGCAGCGGATGCCGTCACCGCGCTTCGAGGTCCACGTCGTCGGCGTGCGCAAGAGGGTGCGCACCGCGCTGGGCCTGCGGGTGCCGGTGAAGGCGGTGTCGACGCTCAGGCGGCCCGATTGGATCGTGGTGCCGGCCTTGGGGACCAAGATGCCGGAGCCCCTGCAGGAGGCGCTGGAGCGGCGGGAAGCGCAGGACGCGGCGGAGCAGCTGCGGTGCTGGCATGCCGGTGGCGCCCGCATCGGCGCTGCCTGCATCGGCGGGTTCCTGCTCGCGGAGTCCGGATTGCTCGACGGGCATGAGGCCACGACCGCCTGGTGGCTCGGCCCGCTGTTCCGCCAGCGCTACCCCGAGGTGCGGCTCGACGAGCAGCGGATGCTGGTGCCGTCCGGCCGGCTGGTGACCGCGGGCGCGGCGATGGGGCATCTGGAGCTGGCCTTGTGGCTGGTCCGGCAGAGCAGTCCCGCGCTGGCCGACATGACGGCGCGCTACCTGCTCGTGGACACCCGCCCGTCGCAGGCGCCTTACATGATCCCGGTGCATCTGGCGCAAGCGGACCCGCTGGTGCAGCGGTTCGAGGGCTGGGCCCGCGGCCGGTTGCGGGAAGGGTTTTCGCTCGACGCCGCGGCGGCGGCGATGCACACCAGCAAGCGCACGCTGCAGCGGCGCATCGAAGCCGTGCTGGGCAAATCCCCGCTGTCGTATTTCCAGGACCTGCGCGTGGAGCGCGCCGTGCACCTGTTGCGCACCAGCCGGCAGGATCTGGAGGCCATCGCCGCGGAAGTGGGCTACGCCGACGGCGTGACCCTTCGCACCCTGCTGCGCAGGAAGCTGGGACGCGGCGTGCGGGAACTGCGACGGCCGGGCGACTGAGTCCTTCGCGGTGGTGCTTGCGGGCGGTCCTCCGCCCCGGAGGCGCCGGCGATCAGCGGTCCGGCTCGGTCTTGACGTCCTTCAGCAGCGGCTGCATTTCCTGCGGCATCAGATGCGCTGGCAACGGGCCGACATCGTGGTCGAGGAGCTGCCTCACGTTCTCGGCATGGGCATGCACGCAGTTGCTGCCCTCCAGGCCACTGGTCTCATAGCGCGGGAAGACCGTGCGCGCCTGCATGGCCTCGTAGCGGCGCGACTGCTCCGGCGTCATCGTGCCGTGGTCGATCACCAGCGTCGACGGCCCGATCGGGATCGGCTTGTCCTCGCCCGCGAGCTTCGCTTCCGCGCGCACCCCTTGGACATTGAACGGCCGGCCACCGGACAACTCGCCGCTCACGGGGAAGGACTCGGACCGCTGGCCCGCCACGAACTGCGGCGAATGCCCCAGCGCGGGCGCCAGTCGCGGATTGAGCCGCAGGTCCTCGGCCGACGGCTGGAACTGCACGTGGCCGGGCGTGAGGATCTTGGTTTCTCCGTCAGCCTCGCGCGTGCGCGTGGGGTCGATGACCGTCGAGATGGGGCGGGAACCCCGCTGCGGCAGGTCCGCGAGCGCCCCGCTGGGCAGGTTGGATGTGGACGTGGACTCGGCGCCGGACTTGCCGGCGTTGTCGCGGACCGATCCCAGCGCGGCGCGGATCGGTGGCGAATTGGTGAGGGGGCGTCTCCACACGGGTGTCTCCTGTCGCGGTTGTGGTTGTCCGCCGAATCTAGGACGGGCGAGTCCGGATGCGATGCCCGGTGCGAAACGGAGCAGGGCAGGGCGAAGGACTTCGTTCCCGCGCACCACCCTTCGCACGCTGAGCTCCGGGGCCTCCGATGCGCTTCCTACAATTCCGTCCGGGCCTTGCGCGGTGCTGAGCAAGACCTGGCACCTCCGCCGACCTTCTCCCGATCTTTCCTCGTACACCCATGCCTGTCATCGACATCGCCGGCCGTTCCCTGCACTTCCAGGACCACGGCACCGGATTCCCGCTTCTGCTCGGACACAGCTATCTGTGGGATTCCGCCATGTGGGCGCCGCAGATCGAGGCGCTCTCGCGGTCCTATCGCGTCATCGCGCCGGACCTCTGGGGGCATGGACGATCCGATGCGCCGCCCGAGGGCACACGCACGCTGGGCGACCTCGCCGCGCAGGCCGGGCTGCTGCTGGACGCGCTGGGCATCCGCGAATGCGCGGTGGTGGGCCTGTCGGTCGGCGGGATGTGGGGCGCCGAGCTCGCCCTGCGCGAACCCGAGCGGGTCCGCGCGCTGGTCATGATGGACACCTACCTCGGCGCCGAGCCGGAGGCGACCCGCGCGCGCTACTTCCAGATGCTGGACACGATCGAGTCGCTGGGCCGGTTCCCACCGCCCATCCTCGATGCGGTGGTCCCGCTGTTCTTCCGCAGCGGCGCTGACCTGGGCGGTCCCCTGCCGATGGCCTTCCGGCGCGCGCTGGAGGGGTTCTCCACCGAGCAGCTGCGCAACGCCATCGTGCCGCTGGGCCGGCTGATCTTCGGCCGTCCGGAGGCGCTACCGCGCCTGGCGGCGCTCGATCCGGAACGTACCTTGCTGATGTGCGGCGCGCTGGACATCCCCCGTCCGCCGGCCGAAACCACCCGGATGGCCGAACTCATCGGCTGCGAGCAGGTCATCGTGCCCGACGCGGGTCACATCTCGAGTCTCGAACAACCCGCGTTCGTCACGCGGGCACTGGAGGCTTGGCTGGAACGGCAGATCGGGCGCTGACGCGCGCCGAGCAGTCCCGGCATACATATCCGAGGTGATATGGTGCGGCCTGCGTCCAGGCGATCCCGCCCGAAGTCGCCGTGATCCGTGCCATGAAAGTCGATACCAAAAGCAAGAAGGTGAACAAGGCGTGGTTGAACAACCATGTCAACGATCCCTACGTGAAACAGGCCCAGAAAGAGGGCTACCGGTCGCGCGCCGCCTACAAGCTCAAGGAAATCGACGAGGAATTCCAGTTGATCCGGCCCGGGCAGGTGGTCGTCGACCTGGGGGCCTCGCCCGGGGCGTGGAGCCAGTACCTGCGCCGGCGCTTCGCGCCCAAGGAGGCGGGCGCCGGCGGCGCGGCGGTGGGCGCGCTGAACGGCCGCATCATCGCGCTCGACCTGCTGGACTTCGAACCGATCGAGGGGGTGGAGTTCCTCCAGGGCGACTTCCGCGAGCAGGAGGTGCTGGCGCAACTCGAGGCGACGCTGGGCGGGGCGAAGGTGGACCTGGTGGTCTCCGACATGGCACCCAACCTGTCGGGCATCGAAAGCACCGACGCGGCGCGGATGGAACACCTGATCGAACTGGCGTTGGATTTCGCCCAGCAGCACCTCAAGCCGGAAGGCGCGCTGGTTGCCAAGGTTTTCCACGGCAGCGGCTATGACCAGCTGGTGCAGGCCTTCCGGGCGCAGTTCAAGCGCGTGAAGACCGCCAAACCCAAGGCCTCCCGAGACAAATCCGCGGAAAACTTCCTGGTCGGCATCGGCCTGAAGAAGGGCTGAGCGGGCGCAAGCGGCCGTGCGGGCCGGTTCGGCCCCGGCTGAAGCCGCGATCAAGCGTCAAAGTCGGGGCCGCTTCGGGCGCTTGTCTTGAGGCACGCATGGCAATATCTATCGTGGCGTGTGGGAATGCCAATCAAGTCGTGGGACTTGACTGGCCTAGAATCCGCCCCATATGCCGTGAAAGTCCGCTGCCCGAGGCTGTTTCCATGGGTCGGCGGTGATGGAATGACAAAGGAGTCGCGGTGAACAATCAGTGGTTCTCGAAAGTGGCTGTGTGGATGGTGATCGCCTTGGTGCTGTTCACCGTCTTCAAGCAGTTCGATCGCAGCGCAACCCAGGGGACTCAGATCGGTTACTCGGACTTCCTCGAAGAAGTCCGCGCCAAGCGCATCAAGCAGGTGGTGCTGCAGGAAACCCCTGCCGGCACCGAGATCCAGGCAACGACCGGTGACGGCAACAAGCTCCGCACCACCGCGCCCTACATGGACCGCGGCTTGGTCGGCGACCTGATCAACTACGGCGTCAAGTTCGACGCCAAGCCCCGCGAAGAGCCCTCGGTCCTGATGAGCATCCTGCTCAGCTGGGGCCCGATGCTGCTGCTGATCGCCGTCTGGGTGTATTTCATGCGTCAGATGCAGGGCGGCGGCAAGGGCGGTGCGTTCAGCTTCGGCAAATCGAAGGCACGCATGCTCGACGAAGCCAACAACACGACCACCTTCGCCGACGTCGCCGGTTGCGACGAGGCCAAGGAGGAAGTGAAGGAGCTCGTCGACTTCCTGAAGGACCCGCAGAAATTCCAGAAGCTGGGCGGCCGCATCCCGCGCGGCGTCCTGCTGGTCGGCCCTCCCGGCACCGGCAAGACGCTGCTGGCCAAGGCCATCGCCGGTGAAGCCAAGGTGCCGTTCTTCACGATCTCCGGTTCGGACTTCGTCGAGATGTTCGTCGGCGTCGGCGCGGCCCGTGTGCGCGACATGTTCGAGCAGGCCAAGAAGAGCGCGCCCTGCATCATCTTCGTCGACGAAATCGACGCGGTCGGTCGCCATCGCGGCGCTGGCCTGGGCGGCGGCAACGACGAGCGCGAGCAGACCCTCAACCAGATGCTGGTCGAGATGGATGGCTTCGACACCAACCTGGGCGTCATCGTGATGGCCGCGACCAACCGTCCGGACATCCTCGACCCGGCGCTGCTGCGTCCGGGCCGCTTCGACCGTCAGGTGTACGTCACGCTGCCGGATGTCCGCGGTCGCGAGCAGATCCTGAACGTGCACATGCGCAAGGTGCCGGTCGGCCAGGACGTCCGCGCCGACATCCTGGCGCGCGGCACCCCGGGCTTCTCCGGTGCCGACCTGGCCAACCTGGTGAACGAGGCCGCGCTGTTCGCCGCCCGCCGCAATGGCCGGGTGGTCGACATGCAGGACTTCGAGAAGGCCAAGGACAAGATCATGATGGGCCCCGAGCGGAAGTCCATGGTCATGCCCGAGGAAGAGCGCAAGAACACCGCCTATCACGAAGCCGGCCACGCGCTGGTGGCGCGCCTGCTGCCCAAGACCGATCCGGTCCACAAGGTGACGGTGATCCCGCGCGGCCGCGCGCTGGGCGTGACGATGCAGCTGCCGGAAGGCGACCGCTACAGCATGGACAAGGAGCGCATGCTCTCGACCATCTCGGTGCTGTTCGGCGGCCGCATCGCGGAAGAGGTCTTCATGAACCAGATGACGACCGGCGCCAGCAACGACTTCGAGCGGGCCACGGCGATCGCCCGCGACATGGTGACCCGCTACGGCATGACCGATGAGCTGGGCCCGATGGTCTACGCGGACAACGAAGGCGAGGTGTTCCTCGGCCGTTCGGTGACGAAGACGACCAACATGTCGGAAGAGACCATGCGCAAGGTCGACCAGGAGATCCGCAAGATCATCGACGAGCAGTACACCATCGCTCGCAACCTGATCGAGGAGCACAAGGACAAGATGCACGCGATGGCGACGGCGCTGCTCGAATGGGAAACCATCGACGCCGACCAGATCGACGACATCATGGACAACCGCCCCCCGCGTCCGCCCAAGGACTGGACGCCGCCGGCCAACAAGTCGGACAGCGGCGGCACCCCCGCGGTGAACACGGGCAGCGCTCCCGCCGCCGCCTGATCGTCGGGCAGTCCACGCACCAGGGGCAATCCCTTTGAAAGGCCGGTCGAGAGACCGGCCTTTCTGCTTTCCGCCCGGCGAAGTTCACGACGGACCATTGGCGGGCCGTTAGCGGACCGTTAGCGCCGCACCTCCGCAGCTTCCGTCATACTGTCCGCTTGGCGTGGCAGTTCCCAGCGCGATCTAGCGTGCCGCCGCGCGCCCGATGTCCTGCCGCCCATGACTGCTGCCTCGCTCTGGAAAACCACCCGCTTCGATCTCGACCTGACGGAGCGCCCCCTGGTGATGGGCATCGTGAACGTGACGCCCGATTCGTTCTCCGACGGTGGCCAGCATGCCGAGGCGGCCAAGGCGATCGACTTCTGCGAGCGGCTGCTGGGCGAGGGCGTCGACATCCTGGACCTGGGCGGCGAATCGACGCGGCCCGGCGCCCCCCGGCTCGACGCCGACGAGGAATGGCGTCGCCTGGAGCCGGTCATGCGGGCGGTGCTGAATTTCGGCGTCCCGGTCTCCGTCGACACCTGCAAGACCGAGGTGATGCGCCGGGCCCTGGACCTGGGCGTCGACATCATCAACGACGTGCAGGCGCTGCGGGACGAGGGCGCCGACGCGCTGCTCGCGGAACATGGCAGCGCTGGCATCTGCCTGATGCACATGCGGGGCGAGCCCGCCGGCATGCAGCAGCTGACCGATTACGCGGATGTGGTGACCGAGGTGTCGGCGTTCCTGGATGAGCGGATGCGGCACCTGGTCACGCAGGGCGTCGCGGCCGAGCGGATCACGCTCGATCCGGGATACGGATTCGCCAAGACGGTCGACCAGAACCTGGACCTGCAGCGCCGGCAGCGCGAGCTGCTGACGCTGGGGCGGCCGCTGCTGGTGGGGTGGTCGCGCAAATCGACCTTGGGGGCCGTGACGGGTCGGGCCGTCGACGAGCGCCTGCCGGCCAGCATTGGCGCGGCGCTGGCGTCGGTGGCCCTGGGCGCGCGGATCGTGCGCGTCCACGATGTCGGCGCCACGGTCGACGCGCTCAAGGTCTGGCAGGCTTTCGGCGCTCCACAAGGATGACCGGCCCGCGCCGTTTCCGATCCATCCCCAATCCCCCATCCCCCATCCCCCGATTACGGGGCCCCATCCTGGGCGAGGAGTGCCCGATACGGCTTCGGCGACAATCCGCGGATTCACGATTGAGAAGTCTCAGGAGGTTGCTTCAATGAGCCGCAAGTATTTCGGGACCGACGGCATCCGCGGGACCGTTGGCCGTACCCCCATCACGCCTGACTTCATGCTGCGGCTGGGCCATGCGGTGGGCCGGGTGCTCAAACGCAGCTATGCCAAGCCCAGTGTCCTGATCGGCAAGGACACCCGCATCTCCGGCTACATGCTCGAGTCGGCGCTCGAGGCGGGCTTTGCCTCCGCCGGCGTCAACGTCCTCCTGACCGGTCCCTTGCCGACCCCGGGCGTCGCCTACCTGACCCGGGCGCTGCGGCAGCACCTGGGCGTGGTCATCTCGGCCTCCCACAATCCCTTCGCGGACAACGGCATCAAGTTCTTTTCCTCCAGGGGCGAAAAACTGCCCGACGCGTGGGAACTCGACGTCGAAGCCGTGCTGGACGAGCCGCCGGTCTGGGTGGATTCCGCCAGCCTTGGCCGGGCGCGGCGCCTGGATGATGCACAGGGCCGCTACATCGAGTTCTGCAAGGCCAGCTTCAGCGGCGACCTCAGCCTGCGTGGCATGAAGCTGGTGGTCGACGCCGCGCACGGCGCCGCCTATCAGGTGGCGCCGTCCGTGTTCCACGAGCTGGGCGCGGAAGTGATCACCATCGGCAACAAGCCGGACGGCTACAACATCAACGACAAGGTCGGCGCCACGGCGCCCGAGGCCCTGGTCGCCGCCGTCAAGGAGCACCAGGCCGACTACGGCATCGCGCTGGACGGCGATGCCGACCGCCTGCAGATGGTCGACGGCGACGGCCGTCTCTACAACGGCGACGAGCTGCTGTACGTGATGGTGGCGGATCGCCTGGCGCGCGGCGAGCGGGTCCCGGGCGCCGTCGGCACGCTGATGACCAACATGGCGGTCGAGCTGGCGCTGCGCCAGCGGGATGTCGAGTTCGTGCGCGCCAAGGTGGGCGACCGGTACGTGCTCGAGGAACTGGCCGCCCGCGGCTGGCAGCTCGGCGGGGAGGGCTCCGGTCACCTGCTGGCGCTGGACCGTCACACCACGGGCGATGGCATCGTCAGCAGCCTGCTGGTGCTGGAAGCCGTCTGCCGCAGCGGCCGTCGCCTCGTCGACCTGCTGGACGGCGTCTCCCTGTTCCCGCAGACCTTGATCAATGTGCGCCTGCAGGCCGACCAGCAGGACTGGAAGAGCAACCCGGCGCTCGCCCGCACCGAGGCCGAGGTCATGGCCGAACTGGGCGATCGTGGCCGGGTGCTGATCCGCAAGTCCGGCACCGAGCCGCTGCTGCGCGTCATGGTCGAGGCGAGCGATGCCGGGCTGGCGCAACGTTGCGCGGAACGTCTGGCCGACGCGATTCGCAGTTGAGCCTTGGAAGCCTGGGCGGCACGCGCCGCTCCGGGCAGTCGGGAACGTGAAAAGAGAGCCGCCGGCGCGAAAGCGTCGGCGGCTTTTTTCCGGTTCATCGCCCCAGCACGCGCCGACACCGTCGTCGAAAGGGTTTTCTGCGCGGTCTGGCGGGCCCTGGAATGAAGATGACAACGGGGTGAATTGAATATGACAATGGCCGCGACCCGGTGGCCCAAGGGTCATTTCTCCTCTGGGGCGCTCTCCGTAACGAGATTTTTCCGACCCGGGGTCAGCGTCACGGATGTGTCACATTGAGGTCATAGCATCCGCTCCGTTCGCCAACCAACCAAGCGATAGGACTGAATGACCATGAATCAACTGCGTGCTGGCCTGCTGTTCGCCGCTTGTGCCGCGATGTTCTCCGTGGCCCATGCTCAAGAGGTGACCGGCGCGGGTGCCTCCTTCCCGGCCCCCGTCTACGCCAAGTGGGCTGACGCCTACAACAAGGCCACCGGCGTCCGCATCAACTATCAGTCGGTGGGTTCTGGCGCCGGCATCAAGCAGATCCAGGCCAAGACCGTCGACTTCGGCGCGTCGGACGCCCCCCTGAAGGACGAGCAGCTGGCCAAGGACGGCCTGGTCCAGTTCCCGACCGTGATCGGCGGCGTCGTGCCGGTCATCAACGTCAAGGGCATCACTCCCGGTCAGCTCAAGCTCAACGGCCAGATCCTGGGCGACATCTACCTGGGCAAGGTCGCCAAGTGGAACGACCCCGCCATCGCCGCCCTGAACCCGGGCGTGGCGCTGCCGGACGCCGCCATCGCCGTGGTTCGCCGCGCCGACGGCTCGGGCACCAGCTTCCTGTTCACGAACTACCTGTCCAAGGTCAATGCCGAGTGGAAGTCCAAGGTCGGTGAAGGCACCGCCGTGAACTGGCCCACCGGCGCCGGCGGCAAGGGCAACGAAGGCGTGTCGGCCTTCGTGACGCGCCTGCCGAACTCGATCGGTTACGTCGAGTACGCCTACGCCAAGCAGAACAAGATGACCTACGTGCTGATGAAGAACGCCGCCGGCAACTTCGTCAGCCCCAGCGACGACGCCTTCAAGGCCGCTGCCGCCGGTGCCAAGTGGAACGAATCGTTCTACCAGGTGCTGACCGAGCAGGCCGGCAAGGACAGCTGGCCCATCACCGGCGCGACCTTCATCCTGATGCACGCCGCCCAGGACAAGCCGGCCCAGGCCGCCGCCGCGCTGAAGTTCTTCGACTGGGCCTACACCCAGGGCGACAAGACCGCCGACGAGCTGGACTACGTGCCGCTGCCGGCCGCCGTCAAGGATCTGGTCCGCAAGCAGTGGGCCGATCATGTGAAGGACGGTTCGGGCAAGGCCGTCAGCTTCAAGTGATCCTCGCCTGACGACACAGCCCGGTGACCCGCGTCGCGGCCACCGGGCTTTCGCACAAGAATTCCAGACACTCCCAGCGGAGGCCCCGTGGCCGCAATACTTCCAGCCAATTCCATCGACCGAGATCGCGGCCAGGAGCGCGCCCAGCCTGACGGCCGTCCGCCCCAGCGCCGACGCGTCGCGCCCTGGGCCGACACCGTGTTCTCGGCGCTGACGCACGGCGCGGCCTGGCTCACGCTGGCCTTGCTGGCCGGCATCATCGGCTCGCTGCTGATCGGGGCCGCGCCCGCGATCAAGCAGTTCGGCCTGAACTTCCTGATCACCGCGGACTGGGACCCGGTGCAGGAGAAGTTCGGCGGCCTGGTGATGATCTACGGCACGCTGATGACCTCGCTGATCGCGCTGCTGATCGCGGTGCCGGTGAGCTTCGGCATTGCGCTGTTCCTGACCGAGCTCGCGCCGGGCTGGCTGCGCCGCCCGCTGGGCATCGCCATCGAGCTGCTGGCCGCGGTGCCGTCGATCGTCTACGGCATGTGGGGCCTGCTGGTGTTCGGGCCGATCCTGGCGACCTACGTGCAGCAGCCGCTGCAGTCGCTGCTGGGCGGCGTGCCCTACCTGGGCGCGCTGGTGTCCGGCCCGCCGGTGGGCATCGGCATCCTCTCGGCCGGCATCATCCTGGCCATCATGATCATCCCGTTCATCGCCTCGGTGATGCGTGACGTCTTCGAGGTCACGCCCGCGATGCTCAAGGAATCGGCCTACGGCCTGGGCTCCACGACCTGGGAAGTGGTCTGGAAGGTCGTGCTGCCGTACACCAAGACCGGTGTCGTGGGCGGCATCATGCTGGGCCTGGGCCGCGCGCTGGGCGAGACCATGGCGGTCACCTTCGTGATCGGCAACATGAACCAGCTGAACTCGCTGTCGGTCTTCGAGGCCGCCAACAGCATCACCTCGGCGCTGGCCAACGAATTCGCCGAAGCCGGCGCCGGCCTGCACCAGGCCTCGCTGATCTACCTGGGCCTGGTGCTGTTCTTCATCACCTTCGTGGTGCTGGCGTTCTCCAAGGTCCTGCTCAACAAGCTCAAGAAGAACGAGGGAGCCCGCACATGAGCGCCACCAACGCCAAGCGCCTGGCGATGTACAACAAGCGCAAGCGCGTCAACCAGATCGCGCTGACGCTGTCCCTGGCCGCGATGGGCTTCGGCCTGGTCTGGCTGATCTGGATCCTGCTGGAGACGCTGATCCAGGGCGTCGGCGGCCTGACGATCGCCACCTTCACCCAGATGACGCCGCCGCCGATGGCGGAAGAGGGCGGCCTGGCCAACGCGATCTACGGCTCGCTGCTGATGGTCGGCCTGGCCACCTGCGTCGGCACTCCGATCGGCGTGCTGGCCGGCGTCTACCTCGCCGAGTACGGCCAGAAGACCTGGCTCGGCGCCTGCGTGCGCTTCATCAACGACATCCTGCTGTCGGCCCCGTCGATCGTCGTGGGTCTGTTCATCTACACGGTCGTCGTTACGCGGATGAAGTCGTTCTCGGCGCTGGCCGGCATCCTGGCGCTGGCGCTGATCGTGATCCCGGTGGTCATCCGCACCACCGAGAACATGCTGAGCCTGATCCCCAATGCGCTGCGCGAGGCCGCCTACGCGCTGGGCACGCCCAAGTGGAAGGTCATCCTGACCGTCACGCTCAAGGCCGCCCGCGCGGGCGTCGTCACCGGCGTGCTGCTGGCGCTGGCCCGCATCTCGGGCGAGACCGCGCCGCTGCTGTTCACCGCGCTGTCCAACCAGTTCTGGACCAGCTCGCTGGGCAGCCCGATGGCCAGCCTGCCGGTGACCATCTTCAAGTTCGCGATGAGTCCCTACGAGAACTGGCAGAAGCTCGCCTGGGCCGGCGTCTTCATCATCACCATCGGCGTGCTGCTGCTCAACATCGCGGCCCGCGTGCTGTTCAAGGAAAAGCATTGACCGGCTGACTGCCGCCGGAGCCGCGTGCTCCGGCGCCTCACGATCAACGAATCCCACGAATCGAGAAACAACATGGACGTCAAAGTCGACATGCCGGTGACCGAGAAGGCGAAGCTCTCGGTGAAAAACCTGAACTTCTACTACGGCAGCTTCCACGCGCTGAAGAACATCAACCTGGACATCCCCGAGAACAAGGTCACCGCCTTCATCGGGCCGTCGGGCTGCGGCAAGTCCACGCTGCTGCGCACGCTGAACCGGATGTTCGAGCTCTATCCGGAGCAGCGCGCCGAGGGCCAGATCCTGCTGGACGGCGAGGACATCCTCACCAGCAAGGAAGACGTGTCGCTGATTCGCGCCAAGGTCGGCATGGTGTTCCAGAAGCCGACGCCGTTCCCGATGTCGATCTACGACAACATCGCCTTCGGCGTGCGGCTGTTCGAGACGCTGTCGCGCGTCGAGATGGACGAGCGCGTCGAATGGGCGCTGAAGAAGGCCGCGCTGTGGAACGAGGTCAAGGACAAGCTGAACCAGAGCGGCTCGGGCTTGTCGGGTGGCCAACAGCAGCGCCTGTGCATCGCGCGCGGCATCGCCATCAAGCCGGAAGTCCTGCTGCTGGACGAGCCCTGCTCGGCGCTGGACCCGATCTCGACCGGCAAGATCGAGGAGCTGATCCACGAGCTCAAGCACGACTACACCGTCGCGATCGTGACCCACAACATGCAGCAGGCCGCCCGCTGCTCGGACTACACCGCCTACATGTACCTGGGCGACCTGATCGAATTCGGACCGACCGCGGAGCTCTTCATGAAGCCCAAGCGCAAGGACACCGAGGACTACATCACGGGTCGTTTCGGTTAATCAGAGGGGAGCGAAGACCATGACTGACAAGCATCTGTCCACCCAATTCGACGCCGAACTCAGCGGCATCTCCACCCGCGTGCTCGAGATGGGCGGCCTGGTCGAATCGCAGGTCGCGCAGGCCGTCGAGGCGCTGGGCACCTTCAGCGGCGACATCGCCAGCCACGTCCTCAAGCAGGAGGAGATCGTCAACACGATGGAGATCGAGATCGATCGCGACCTGTCGACGATCATCGCCCGCCGCCAGCCGACCGCGCGCGACCTGCGCCTGCTGATCGCCGTGTCCAAGACGATCGCCAACCTCGAGCGCGTCGGCGACGAGGCCGCCCGCATCGCCCGCACCGTGCAGCGCCTGATCAACACCGGCGTGTCGAGCCGCCTGCGCCTGCCGATGTCGGACCTGTCGTACGAGGCCGAGCTGGCCACCGCGCAGCTGCGCAAGGCGCTGGACGCGTTCGCGCGGCTGGACGTGGACCGCGCGCTGGAAGTGCTCAAGGCCGACGACCAGATCGACAAGGAGTTCGACGGCCTGATGCGCAAGCTCATCACCTACATGATGGAAGACCCGCGCACCATCTCGTCGTCGATCGACCTGGTCTTCGTCGCCAAGGCGATCGAGCGCGTGGGCGACCATGCCAAGAACCTGGCCGAGGTCATCATTTACGTGGTCAAGGGCACCGACGTCCGCCACAACTCGCCCGACGCCGTCGAGCACATGGTGCGCTGAGCACCGATCGCGATCCTCCCGTGCGGCCCGGCCCTGATCGGGGTGCCAGGACCGGCGGGACCGAATAAGAGGAGTTACCCCGCATGAGTCGCATCCTGGTCGTCGAGGACGAATCCGCCATCGCTGAACTGATCTCCATCAACTTGCGCCACGCCGGTTATGAGGTCACGCTGGCCGGCAATGCCGAGCAGGCGCAATTGGAAGTGGACCGCGTGCTGCCGGATCTGGTCGTGCTCGACTGGATGCTGCCGGGCCAGACCGGCCTGGCGCTGGCGCGCCAATGGCGTGGCGCGACCCGCACCCGCGAACTGCCCATCATCCTGCTGACGGCGCGCGCGGAGGAGGTCGACAAGGTCTCCGGCCTGGACGCCGGCGCCGACGACTACCTGACCAAGCCGTTCTCCACCAACGAGCTGCTGGCCCGCATCCGCGCGGTGCTGCGCCGCAAGGCGCCCGAGGCGCTGGACACGGCGGTCGAGGTCGGCGGCCTGGTGCTGGACCCGGGCACGCGCCGCGTCAGCCGCGAGGGCGTGGAGGTCAAGCTCGGCCCGACCGAATTCCGCCTGCTGCACTTCTTCATGACGCACCCGGAGCGCGTGCACAGCCGCTCGCAGTTGCTGGACCGCGTCTGGGGCGACCATGTGTTCATCGAGGAACGCACCGTCGACGTCCACGTCAAGCGCCTGCGCGAGGCGCTGGAGAAGGTCAGCTGCGCCCGCATGATCGAAACGGTGCGCGGCGCCGGCTACCGTCTGACCCAGCAAAGCAGCGCCCTGTCGGCCTGAGGACGCGTCCATGGCATGGATGTTGTCGCGGGTGCTGATGCTGGTGCTGGGCACCGGCGTGGCGGGGGGACTGGGCTACTGGTTGGGGGAATGGATGCGGATGCCGCAGCTGGCGGCGGCGCTGGCCGCGGCGGCGGCCGTCATCCTGATGGCCGTCTGGGACGCGGCGCGGGCGCATCGGCTGGTGACCTGGCTGCGCGGCGACCAGAACGACGACGCGCCCCGGCTTGGCGGCCTGTGGGGCGAGATGGCCTACCGCGTCGAACGCGGCCTGCGCGACCGGGAGCGCCGCTACGACCGCGAGCGCCAGCAGCTCGAGCAGTTCCTGCTGGCGATCGAGGCTTCCCCCAATGGCGTGATCCTGCTCGACGGCCAGGACCACATCCAATGGTGCAACGTCGTCGCCGGCGACCATTTCTCGCTGGATCCGCAGCGCGACAAGCTGCAGCGGATCACCAACCTGGTCCGGTATCCGGCCTTCGTCTCCTACCTGCAGAACGGCAATTTCCAGCAGCCGCTGACGCTGACCAACACCCGCGCGAAATCCACGCTGCAGGTGCTGGTGCGCGATTACGGCGTCGGCGGGGAGTCGCGCAAGCTGGTGCTGTCGCTGGATGTGACGGACCGCGAGCGCAACGAGGCGATGCGGCGTGATTTCGTGGCCAACGTGTCGCACGAGATCCGCACGCCGCTGACGGTGCTGGCCGGCTTCATCGAGACCATGGCCAGCCTGCAACTGACCGAAGCCGAGCGCAAGCGCGTGCTGCACCTGATGCAGCAGCAGACGACGCGGATGCAGACGCTGGTCGGCGACCTGCTGACGCTGGCGCAGCTCGAGGGCAGCCCGCGGCCGGCCGCCGATCACTGGATCGCANCGCAGGCGCTGTCCAGCGGACGGCATGAACTGGTCTGCGAGCGCCAGACCGGTGTCGAGCTGGCGGGCGTCGAGACCGAAATCCTCAGCGCGATCGCCAACCTGGTCAGCAACGCGGTGCGCTATACGCCGGAAGGCGGGCGCATCGAGCTGCAATGGCGCTGGACGCCGGACCATGGCGGCGAGATCTCGGTGATCGACAACGGCCCCGGCATCGCGCGCGAGCACCTGCCGCGGCTCACGGAGCGCTTCTATCGCGTCGACGGCAGCCGCTCGCGCGATACCGGCGGCACCGGGCTGGGACTGTCCATCGTCAAGCACGTGGTCCAGCGCCATGGCGGGGAACTGCGCATCGACAGCGAGCCGGGCAAGGGCTCCAGCTTCCGACTCAAGTTCCCGGCCACGCGCGTCCGGCTGGCGGATTCGCCGGCGATGGGGGATGAGGCCGCACCGGCGGCGCTGGCGGGCGGCGAAGGGCTCTGAGGCGCTTCGGCGGCGGGGCGGGTCAGCGATCCTTCTGCATGACCAGGTAGGTGGCGAAACGGTCCGTCGGGCGGCGGACGACGCCCAGGACCTTCCAGCCGCTCGGCGGCGTCGGCGTGCCCTCGCCCTGCACCGAGATCGCGATCGAGCAGGCGGTGGCGGCCAGGTTCTGGGTGGCATCGACGCGCCAGTGGCCCTGGAACTCCAGCGCAGCCAGCGCATGCGTCGGCAGGCTCGGCGCGGCGATGCAGTCGACATCCCTGGGCACATGCGCCGCGATGCGGTCGACCAGCGGCTTGTTGCTGCGCGCGTAGTTCAGCGGATGCAGGCCCAGGGTCATGGCCAGCAACCAGGCCAGCGCCACGCCGCCGGCCGGCAGCGCCAGGCTCTTCCAGATCGCGTGGCGGTGGCGGGCGGTGCGCCAGCGCACCAGCCACAACCAGGCCAGGGTGCCCAGCAGGGCCAGCACGAAGGTGAGCAGGCTGAATTCCGGCTCATAGCCCTGGGCCAGCTTGCGGACGTTGGCCAGGAACTTGGCCGGCCAGCCGACCTGCAGCGCGGTGTAGTACAGCCACAGGAAGATCGCGCCGGCGGTGAAGAAGAACACCGAGAACCAGTCGAGCAGCGCGCTGGCGCTGCGCTGGAAGGTCGGCAGCGCGAAGCTCGCCAGCACCGCCAGCGGCGGCAGCGCGAGCAGCATGGCGCGGTCGTCGGCCCCCATCAGCAGGCTGGTCAGCAGCGGCACCAGCGAGGCCAGCAGCGGCACGGACAGGTGGCGCCGCATCAGGTGCGAGCGCCAGCGCCACAGCGACCAGGCCGCCAGCGGCCAGGCCGGCCAGCAGAACCAGCCCAGCAAACGCAGCCAGTCCAGCACGCTGCGTTCGCTGGCCTTGACGCGCCAAGCCCAGCCATGCATCGGCCAGGCCACGAGCGCCGCCAGCGCCATCGCGCCGAGGATCCAGGGCAGGAACTTGCGGGCGTCCTCGTAGGTCGAGCGGTAGCAGAGCCACAGCGCGCCGATGGACAGCGCCAGCGCGACGGCCGGCGCGCCGCTGGTCGCGAGCACCGGCAGCGCGGTGAACATCGCGGCGCGCGCCTTCCCTCTGCGGAAGGGGAGCGCCGCGAGGCTGTAGACGAAGAGGGTGATGCCCAGCAGCTGGAGGATCTCGGGCGTGATCTCGTGGCCCAGGCGCAGCAGGCCGACGCTGGCGATCAGCGCCAGCAGGCAGCCGTCGGCCATGGCGCGGGCGTAGTCGACCGCATGGGCCTCGCCGCCGAAGGCGAACGCGACCGGCTGTGCGGCCTCGGTGCGGGCCAGGTGCAGGCAGCTGTACCAGGCCAGCGCCAGCACCGCCGCCAGCATCAGGCCGAAGGGCATGCGTGCCGCCACCGAGGGCTCCAGGAAGGGCAGCAGCTTGATGCCCAGCGCGCCGACCCAGTAGGGCAGCAGGCCGCCATCCGCGGGCAGGCCGGCGATCGCCGGCTGCAGCCACGGCGCGTGGCCCTGCGCGATGCTGGCGATGAAGCCGTAGGCGGTGAGATCGGCGTTGCGCCACGGGTCACGGCCGAACAGGCCGGGCAGCACGTAGGCCGCGCACAGCAGCAGCAGGGCCCAGCGAGGGATCGGGTGCGTGCTGCGCTCGGCCACGACGGCCGGGGTGGGCAGATTCATGCGCGTCTGTCTCGTTGTCGTTGTGAATGCCGGTGCGCATCATGCCGCAGCTTCGGTGCCCTCGGGACGACTCTGCTGGCAGCGCACGGTAAAGGGCTCGAGGGCCGCGACGCGCTGTACCGGGCGGGAGCGACGCGGCGTCGGCGGGCCGGACGGGAAGGCGTGGCGCCGCGCGGCGCCATGAAAAAAGGCAGCCGGTGTGGCTGCCTTCTTCGCGGGGACCGGATGAGCATCCGGTCGGGGAGGGCGCTCAGGCCTTCTTGCGCAGGTTCGCAAACTTGTTGCGGAACTTCTCGACGCGGCCACCCAGGCTGTCGACGCTCTTCTGCGTGCCGGTGTAGAACGGGTGCGATTCGCTGGAGGTTTCCAGCTTGACCAGCGGCAGTTCGCGGCCGTCGTCCAGCTTGATCGATTCCTTGGTCACCACCGTCGAGCGGATGATGAACTGGGCGCCGTTGGACTGGTCCACGAAGACCACGTCACGGTAGTTGGGGTGAATGCCTTCTTTGGCCATCTCGCTTACCTCGCTGCAGTGCCGCCAGCCACACCGCCCCTTGCAGTGCACTTGTCGACAGCGGAAAAACGCGGAGTATAGCTGAAATGAAGGAAGCCGCCCAGAGGGCGGCTTCCGTGAAGTCCTTGGCAGGGCCGGTATCAGCCGCCTCTGCGCATCATGTCGAAGAAGTCGTGGTTGTTCTTCGAGGACTTCATCTTGTCGAGGATGAACTCCATCGCCTCGATCTCGTCCATCGGGTAGAGCAGCTTGCGCAGGATCCAGGCCTTCTGGAGGATCTCCGGCTTGAGCAGCAGTTCCTCGCGGCGCGTGCCCGACTTGTTCAGCAGGATCGACGGGTAGACCCGCTTCTCGGCCATGCGGCGATCCAGGTGGATCTCGCAGTTGCCGGTGCCCTTGAACTCTTCGTAGATCACCTCGTCCATCTTGGAGCCGGTGTCCACCAGCGCGGTGCCGATGATGGTCAGCGAGCCGCCTTCCTCGATGTTGCGCGCCGCGCCGAAGAAGCGCTTGGGGCGCTGCAGCGCGTTGGCGTCCACGCCGCCGGTCAGCACCTTGCCGGAGCTGGGCAGCACGTTGTTGTAGGCGCGGGCCAGGCGGGTGATCGAGTCCAGCAGGATGATCACGTCCTTTCTCAGCTCGACCAGGCGCTTGGCGCGCTCGATGACCATCTCGGCGACCTGCACGTGGCGGGCGGCCGGTTCGTCGAAGGTGGAGCTGATGACCTCGCCGCGCACGGTGCGCTGCATCTCGGTCACTTCCTCGGGGCGCTCGTCCACCAGCAGCACCATCAGGTGGGCGTCGGGATAGTTGGCCGCGATCGAGTGCGCCAGGTGCTGCATCATCATCGTCTTGCCCGACTTGGGTGGCGCGACGAGCAGCGCGCGCTGGCCCTTACCGAGCGGGGCGATCAGGTCGATGATGCGGCTGGTGATGTTGTCCTCGCCGCGGATGTCGCGCTCGAGCTTGAACTGCTCCTTCGGGAAGAGCGGCGTCAAGTTCTCGAACATGATCTTGTGCTTGGACTCCTCCGGCGTCAGGCCGTTGACGCGGTCCACCTTCACCAGCGCGAAGTAGCGTTCGCCGTCCTTGGGGACGCGGACCTCGCCTTCGATCATGTCGCCGGTGTGCAGGTTGAAGCGGCGGATCTGGCTCGGCGACAGGTAGATGTCGTCGGTGGACGCCATGTAGCTGGTCTCGGGCGAGCGCAGGAAGCCGAAGCCGTCCGGCAGTACTTCCAGCACGCCGTCGCCGAAGACCTGTTCGCCGGCCTTGGCGCGCTTTTTCATGATCGCGAACATCAGCTCCTGCTTGCGCATGCGAGCGACGTTGTCGATCTCCAGCTCTTCGCCCATCTTGATCAGGGCGGAGACGTGAAGCGCCTTCAGTTCAGAAAGATGCATGGGGGGGTTGACCCGGTCTGTCGTCCAGGGCCTGCCAAGGCCAGGGACACAAACAACGGCGAGCCCAAGGGACGCGCTGCCGCGTTGCTGCGGACGGAGAGGATGCGTGGAGACTTGGGCGCCGAGTCCACGCGCTCACCCGGAACGTCGACGGCGTCCGGGGACGCCGCGCTGCCCGGGAGGGCGTGTTGGCAAGTTGTCCACCGGAGCCGCATGGGCCCCGGCGGATCGGATGATTATAGGTGGGCGTCCAGGAACGACGTCAACTGGGCCTTGGACAGGGCGCCGACCTTGGTGGCGGCGAGCTGGCCGCCCTTGAACAGCATCAGCGTCGGGATGCCGCGGATGCCGAACTTGGCGGGCACTTCGCGGTTGTCGTCGACGTTGAGCTTGGCGATCTGCAGCCGGTCGCCGTAGTCCTTGGCCACTTCGTCCAGGATGGGGGCGATCATCTTGCAGGGGCCGCACCACTCGGCCCAGTAGTCCACCAGCACGGGCTTGTCGGACTGGATGACGTCGCTGTCGAACGAGGCGTCGGAGATGTGTTTGATCTGTTCGCTGCTCATGGAGATGGTCCTTGCGTGATGTCCCTGCCGGGCGGATGCCTCGGGATGGGCGGCCGGCCGGGCGACAATATGTGCCGCCTCGGGAGCCCCAGGGTTGCAGGGCGAGCGACGATTCTCACACAAGCCCGGAAACCTCGGCCCGAGTAGGCGCTCCAGCCACATGACGGTGCGCAGGGCGGATCTCAAGGCGCGGGGGCCGAGGATTTCGCTATCGTCGCGATTCGCGGAATGCCGCCGTCCCAGCCTTCAATCCCTCATTCGCCAGAGTCCGCCACCGCCTTGACGCCTCAGTCGCCCCCGCCGATGCCCCGGATGACGTCCGCTCCGGACCTGCCGCCGTCGCTCCCGCGCGCGACGGCGACCGTCGACTTCCCGTTGCTGCCTGCCCACACCAGTGCCGCGATCTGGGACGGCGTCGCGCGCCGCGCCGCGCAGTGGCTGGAGGCCAACGGTCTGGCGGCCCGTGACGCGGTGCTGCTGCTGCCTTTCGCGCAGCACCTGCAGCCGGCGCGGCTGGCCTGGATGAAGCTCTCGCGCTGGCAGCCGCGCATCGAGACGACCCGCAGCCTGGCTTCGGCGCTGGGCCCGAGCCCGCTCCCGCAGGCCCGCCAGATCACCGGCGACGCCGCCATCGACGCCCTGGCCGCGCGCGCGCTGCTGCGGAGCCAGAGCTGGGCCGAGGCGCTGCGCGAGCAGGACCCGCGGGCCCACGACGCGGCGGTGCTGCGGCTGGTCGAGTCCGCGCATGCGCTGGCGCGCGAGGCGACGCTGCGGGATCCGGCGCGGCGCGCGGCGTTCTGGGACGACGGCCGGCTGGCGCTGGCGCAGCAGGGCGGCGTCGGTCACCTGGAGCGCGCGCTGCTGGCGGTCGCGCTCGAATGGGCGGCCGCCGACGGCCGCGCGCCGGCGACCGATGCGCTCTTCCACCTGCGCCCCAGCGCCTGGCTCCACCTGCAATGCGGCGGGCCCGATGCGCTGGCCGAGGCGCTGCTGGCGAGCGCCGAGGCGGCCGGCATCCCCTGCCTGCGCCTGAACGCCGACCTGCCGCTGGACACGGCCTTCGACGGCGGCGCGCCGGTCGGGCGGCTGGAACAGGCGGTCTGCGAGGACTTCGAGGACCTCGCGCAGTGCAGCGCCGCGTCGGTGCTGGACCACCTGCAGGCCGGGCGCGCGCCGGTCGCGCTGATCGCGCAGGACCGGGTGCTGCTGCGCCGGGTGCGCGCGCTGCTGGAGCGGCAGGGCCTGGGCATCAAGGACGAAACCGGCTGGACGCTCGCCACCACCGCGCCGGCCGCGCAGCTGATGGCGCTGCTGCGGGCGGCGCGGCGCGAGGCGACGGTCGACGAGTGGCTGGCCTGGCTGAAGACGCCGCTGGCCGCGTCGCTGCGGGAACACGGCGGCAGCGCGTCGCTGAGCGCGCTGGAGAGCCACTGCCGCAAGCGCGGCTGGTCCTCGCCGCAGGCGGTGCGCGCCGAGCGCCTGCCCGCCGGCAGCGCGCGCCTGTGGACGGCCGCGCGCGAGGCGCTGGCGCCGCTGCAGCTGCGCGGCGCGCAGGCGCTCGAGCAATGGATCGCCGCGCTCACGCAGACGCTGCAGCAGCTCGGCGCCGACGAGCAGCTCAAGCGCCAGCCGGCCGGCGGGCCGCAGGTGCTGGATGCGCTCTGGCTGAGCAAGACGCCCTGGCCGGGATCCGGGCACGAGGCGGTGCTGCGGGAGGCGCAGCTGAGCGCGGCGGAGTTCGTCGACTGGGTGTCGCAGACGCTCGAGGCGGGCGAGTACAAGCCGCCGCTGGAGGGCGGGCTGCAGGTCATGATCACGCCGCTCGCGCGGACGATGCTGCGCCCGTTCGGCGCCATCGTGCTGCCCGGCGCGGACGCCGCGACGCTCGGGCCGGTGCCGCCCGGCCCGGCCTTGATCGGCGACGGGCTGGCGCGCCAGCTGGGCCTGCCGACCGCCGAGGACAAGCGCCAGGCGCTCGCCTGGCAGTTCGCGCAGCTGCTGCGGGCGCCGGCGGTGACGCTGCTGCGCCGCGGGCACCTGGGCAGCGAGCCGCTGGCGGCCAGTCCGCTGCTGGAGCGGCTCGAACTGGCGCTGCGGGCGGTGGGAGCGAGCTTGCCGGCGTGGCGCGATCCTCGCATCGAGGTGGCCGTGCAGGCCGCGCCGGCGGACCGCGCCGCGGCGCGCGCCGGCGGGCGGCTGCCCGCGGCGCTGAGCGCCAGCGCGGTGGAGTCGCTGCGCCAGTGCCCGTACCAGTTCTTCGCCCGCGTGCTGCTGGGGCTGCGCGAGGCCAACGAGCTCGAGGTCCAGGCCGACAAGCGCGACTACGGCACCTGGCTGCATGCGGTGCTGCACCAGTTCCACACCGAGCGGGTGGAGGGCGTCGACCCGGCGCTCGACGACGCCGCGCGGCTGCAGCGCGCGGCGCAGGACCAGATGCGCGAGCTGGGGCTGGCGCCGGCGGAGTTCCTGCCGTATTCGGCGAGCTTCGCGCGCTTCCTGCCGGCCTACCTGGACTGGCTGGCCGAGCGGGAGTCCGAGGGGCAGCGCTTCGAGCGCGGCGAGGTTGATCGCCGCGTGCGTCCGTGGGCCGGGATCGAGCCGGCGCTGGAGGACCTGGCGCTGCTGGGCCGCATCGACCGGGTGGACGGGTCGCCGGAGGGGCAACTGCTCGTCGACTACAAGACCGGCAGCGTCAAGGGCCTGAAGGACAAGGTCGCGAATCCGCTCGAGGATACGCAGCTCGCCGTTTATGCCGTATTGATGGGGCATTCGGGCTCCCACGCACCGCTCCGCGCGCAATACCTGGCCCTGGACGATTCGAAGGGCATCACCCCGATCGAGCACGAGGACGTCGCCACCACCGCCGCCGTCATGCTGGACGGCCTGCGCGGCGACCTGATGGCCATCCACGCGGGCGATCTGCTGCCCGCGCTGGGCGAGGGCGTCGCGTGCGCCTACTGCGAGATGCGCGGCCTGTGCCGTCGCGACGATTGGGAAGGAGCCGCGCCGTGACCGGCTCGACGGACATGACGACCGACATCGCGACCGACGCCGTCGCCGGCACCGCGGCCGCCTACACCCTCGACGGCGCGCCGGTCGCCCGCGAGCGCTTCTACGCGCTGGCCTGCGATCCGGCACGCAGCGTCGTCGTCGAGGCCTGCGCCGGCGCGGGCAAGACCTGGATGCTGGTGTCGCGCATCCTGCGCGCGCTGCTGGACGGCGCCCGGCCGCAGGACATCGTCGCGATCACCTTCACCCGCAAGGCAGCCGGCGAGATGCGCGCCCGCCTGAACGAGTGGCTGCATGAATTCGCCCATTGCGACGACGCGGGCCGCGTGCTCGCGCTGCGCCAGCGGGGCCTGCCGCAGGCCCAGGCCGAGGCGCTCGCTCCCCGGTTGGCGACGCTGCAGCAGCGCCTGCTGCAGGAAGCGCGGCCGGTGGAGATCCGCACCTTCCACGCCTGGTTCTCCCAGCTGCTGCGCGCCGCGCCGCTGGAGCTGCTGCGCGCGCAGGGGCTGTCGCCGGAGTTGCAGCTGCTGGAGGACGAGACCGACCTGATGCCCGAGCTCTGGCAGCGCTTCCACGCGGCCGTGCTGGCGGACGAATCGCTGCTGGCGATCTATCGCGAGCTCTGCCTGGTCCACGGTCGCAACAAGCTGCAGGACTGGCTGATGGCGGCCTTCGACAAGCGCGTGGAGCTGCGCCTGGCGCAGGCGCATGGTCGACTGATGGACAGCGTGCCGACCGCGGCCGACGTGGTGCCCGAGCTGGCCGCGTTCGGCGATCCGATGGACGCCTTCACCGCGATGCGCGGCGAGCTGCAGGCGCTGGCCGCCGAGCTGGGGCAGGGGCGGAACAAGACGCAGAAGGCCGCGGCGGTGGCCCTGGAGATGGCGCTGTCGGCGCCCCGGGACGAGCCGCTGGCCGAGGCCCGCGCGCTCGCCGCGGTGCGCGCCGAACTCTTCACGCAGAAGGGCACGCTGGTGAAGGCGCTGGGCGATTCGCCGCTGTTGCTCGAGCTGGGCGACCGGCTCGCCCGGCTGCAGCTGGCGCTGGACCAGGCCGACGCGCGCGCCTGGCACCAGCAGATGTGCGGGCTCGCGCTGACGCTGCTCGAGGCCTTCGAGCGCCTGAAGCGGGAGCGCGGCCTCGTCGACATGAACGACCTCGAGCGCGGCGCGCTGGCGCTGCTCGGCGACGCCGAGCTGTCGGGCTGGGTGCAGGAGCGGCTGGACAGCCAGGTGCGACACCTGCTGATCGACGAATTCCAGGACACCAGCCCGCTGCAGTGGCACGCGCTGTACGCCTGGCTGTCGGGTTATGTCGGCGCCGGGGGCGGCGCCAGCGGGCAACGGCCGCCCTCGGTGTTCATCGTGGGCGATCCCAAGCAGAGCATCTACCGCTTCCGACGCGCCGAACCGCGCGTCTTCGCCGCGGCGCGGGACTTCGTCCGCGAAGGCCTGGACGGCGTGCTGCTGGCCTGCGACCACACGCGGCGCAACTCGGCGCCGGTGCTGGCGGCGGTGAACGCGGTGTTCGAGCAGGCCAGCCTGGCGCAGCAGTACACCGGCTTCCGGGCCCACACCACCGAGGCGGGCGGCGGCGATCCGCTGGATGGCGTCCACTTCATCGCGGGCGACGAGGCGGACGACGAGGAATCCGCGACGTCCATGCGCGACGCGGACACCTGGCGCCCGAGCCTGACCGAGCCGCGGCGCGAGCCGGAACTGCATCGCCGTGAAGCGGAGGCCCAGCGCATCGCCGCCTGCATCGCGGCATTGCTGAGGGACGGCCAGGTGCAGCCGGGCGACGTGTTCGTGCTGGCGCGCAAGCGCGAAGGGCTGCGGGTGCTGGCGCAGGTGCTCAAGGGCCTGGGCATCGCGCATGCGGCGCCGGAGGACATGGCGCTGCTCGACGCGCCGGACGTGCGGGACCTGCTCGCGCTGCTGGATGCGCTGGCGTCCAGCGGGCATCAGCTGTCGCTGGCGCATGCGCTGCGCAGCCCCTTGTTCGGCGCCACCGAGGCCGACCTGCTGTGGCTCGCGGCCGAGTCGCGCTCCGCGCATTGGCTCGGCCAGGAGCCGCCGCAAGCGCGCCGGTCGACGCCCGCGGTCGATGAAGCGCCTCTGGCTGACGACGCGCCGCCGAACGGCTCGGCGGACAGTGACGAATCCGCAGCCAGCTCGACCGGGCCGGTCACGCGCTCCTGGTGGGAAGTCCTGCTGCAGGCCGAGCCTGCGTCGCTGAGCGAGCCGCTGCGACGCGCGCAGGGCCTGCTGTCGCGCTGGGCGGCGGTGGCCGCGCTGCGCAGCCCGCACGACCTGCTGGATGCGATCGTCGACGAGGGCGACCTGATGGCTCGCCTGGCCGCCGCCGTGCCGGCCAGCGAGCGCCGTGCGCGGCTGCATGCGGTGGAGGCGCTGCTGGCGCTGGCGCTGGAGCTCGACGGCGGGCGCTATGCCGGCTTGTACGGCTTCGTGCGCGCGCTGAAGAGCCGCGCGCTGAAGCTGGCCGCGCCCGCCGAGCCCGATGCGGTGCAGCTGCTGACGGTGCATGGCGCCAAGGGCCTGGAGGCCAAGGTCGTGGTCCTGATGGACGCGGAAGCCGGGCCGGCGCGCGCCGAAAGCATGGCGCTGGCGATCTCGTGGCCGGTGCAGGAGCCGGTGCCGCGGACCGTGGCCTTCATCGTCTCGGAGGCGAAGCCGCCGCCGTCGCTGCAAGCGCTGCTCGACGATGAAAAGGAGCAACGCCAGCGCGAGGAGCTGAACGCGCTCTATGTCGCCATGACCCGGGCGCGTCATCGACTGCTGCTGAGCCGCACGCCGGCCAAGCGCCAGAGCGCATCGGCGAGTTGGTGGGCACGAGTGCAGCCGCACGCGGCGCCGCTCGCGGTGCCGGAGCTCGACGCGGGCGTCGATGTCGACGCCGCCAACGCGGAGGATGCTGCTCGTGCCGCGCATGCCGCTGCCGCCGCGCATGCCGATGGCGTTGCCACCGTGGCCCGCTTGAAGGTCCTGCCGCGCGTCGCGCCGCTGCCCGCCGAGGCGGTCGATGGGATGGGCGCCGAGGTCGGCCAGAGTCCGGACGAGGTCGACGAAAGCGCGGCGCTCGGCGAGGCGCTGCATCGCGTGCTGGAGTGGCACAGCGGCCCGCGAGGGCGCGATCACACGCTCGACCGTCTGATGGCGGCGGCGGCCCAGATGTACGGGCTCGACGCGCGTCGCGACGAGCGCCTGCAGCGCAGCGTGAAGGCGATCCTCGGCAGCGCCGACTGCGCCGCCTTCTTCGATGCCGGTGCGCTGGCCTGGCATGGCAACGAGGTGCCGCTGAGCTGGAACGGGCACGACATGCGCCTGGACCGGCTCGTCTGCCGGCAGGACGCCGCGGGCGCGCGGACCTGGTGGGTGCTCGACTACAAGCTGAATCCGGCGCCGCAGCGCAACCCGGACTACCTGCAGCAGCTGTGGCGCTACCGCGAGGCGGTGATGGCGCTGCAGCCCGGCGAGCCGGTGCGCTGCGCCTTCATCACCGGCCAGGGCCGGCTGATCGATTGCACCGAGGCGGTCGCGGGCGCGGCGGATCTCTTCGCCTGAAGTGCGCGGCGCGGGCCGCCGTGGGGCATGCCCCGCCGTCGCCGGCCAGGCCGCGAGGGCGGCTCAGACCGGCGCGCCGTAGTCGCCTTCGGACGGCCGGCTGTGCCAGGCCACCGAGGTGGTCGTCGGCCAGGGACCGCCGTCCCCGATGCGCTGGTGCACCGCCAGCGCGCTGCCCGCCGCGGCGTCCAGCACGCGGGTCAGGGCCTCGACCTCGCCCAGTGCCGGCTCGGGCATCGCGGTGCGCAGGTAGACGTTGCCACGCAGGCTCAGCAGCACGAAGGGCCGGCCCTCGATGAGCACGTCCTGCGTCGCCTGGGCCAGGCGCTCGGACAGGTCCTTGTCGAGCCAGGCCATGATCAGCTCGCGGTTGATGCCGACCGCGCCGAAGCGCTGCCGCACGAGCTTGGACTCGATCTGCGACTGCTTCGGGAACATCACCAGCCAGCGCATCTCCTCCGGCGTGTCGGTGTCCACGCGGGTGCGCAGCGTGTCGGTGTAGGCCTCGAAGACGCTGCTCTCCAGGCGCTCCATCAGCTTGCGCTCGATGAGCATCATCTGCATGTCGGGATTGACCTTGAGCTCGCATCTCATGCGCAGCTCGAAGCCCTCGATGTAGCTGCGTTGCGAGGGCCCCCATTCGATGCGGGTCAGGCCGGGCAGGGTGCGCGGCAGGTCGATCACGAAGCCGCGGCCGTCGCGGGCGTGGCGCAGCTGGCCGCCGCGTTCAGCGGCCCATTCGCTCAAGGGGCGCCACCGGGCCGAGTTGGCGCGGGCGGTCAACCACTGTTTGATTTGTTTGATTACCATGAGGCGGGACGATGCGCGAGCGGCCTGGTGTCCGTGCATTGAGGTGTCGGCGACCGGGGCCCCGCGCCCCTAGGGAGAACGCGTGATGATCGAAGTGTATTCATGGCCCACGCCCAATGGCCACAAGGTCCACATCATGCTGGAGGAATGCCGGCTGCCTTACCGGGTGATTCCCGTGGACATCGGCGCGGGCGAGCAGTTCGACGCGAGCTTCCTGGCCATCAGCCCCAACAACAAGATCCCCGCCATCGTCGACCCCGACGGGCCGGACGGCCAGCCGATGTCGCTGTTCGAGTCGGGCGCGATCCTGCTGTACCTGGCCGGCAAGACCGGGCAGTTCCTGCCGCCCGACACCCGCGGACGCTACGAGGCGCTGCAGTGGCTGATGTTCCAGATGGGCGGCGTCGGGCCGATGCTGGGCCAGACCCATCACTTCCGGATGTACGCGCCCGAGAAGATCGAGTACGCCATCGATCGCTACACCAACGAGGCCAGGCGGCTGTACGGCGTCATCGATCGCCGCCTGGCGCGCAGCCGCTACATCGCGGGCCCCGCCTACGGCATCGCCGACATGGCGATCTTCCCGTGGCTGCGGGGCGCGAAGAACCAGGGCGTGGAGATGGCGGACTTCCCGCACCTCAAGGGCTGGTTCGACGAGATCGCGGCCCGCCCGGCGGTGATGCGCGCCGTCGAGGTGCTGGCCGAGAAGCGCCGGCCGCTGGTCGACGACAAGGCCCGCGAGGTGCTGTTCGGCAAGACCCAGTACGACCGGCGCTGAGCCGCCAGGCGCCTGCGCGGGCGGCCTCCACCGGCACGGGGTCAGATCTTGCCCAGTCGCGCGCGGTCGCCGAGTTCCGTGAGCCAGCGCCGGCCGTCCTCGCGGATCGGCGTGGCCAGGCCCTTGTCCTGCAGCCGCTGCTGCATCTCCTCGCTGACCGGCATGCCGCCCGGCGATTGCGGGATGAAGTAGAGCGCGGCGCGCTCCTCGTCGGTGATCACCAGGTCGGGAGGCGGAACGGGGAACTTGAAGGTCGGCGGCGTGGACATGCGCGGCAGTATCCCTCAGGCCCGGCGCGCGCGGCGGCGGCCAGCCACGCCCGCTGCCACCGCGGCGATGCCCAGCAGCGCCAGCGAGCCCGGCTCCGGCAGCTCGCCCGCGGCGAAGGCCAGCGAGTTGGCCATCAGCCGCGCGCCGTCGGTGGTGCTGTCCCACAGGCCTGCCTGCACGTCGCCGGAGACCGGGAACATGTTCAGCCCGACGACGATGCCCTTGTGGTCGGTGCGATAGCCCAGCAGCGGCTTGTCGTTGGTCCAGTAGGCGACGACGCTCGCGCCGGCCTTGGGCGTGACGCGGTAGCACAGCGCCGACAGGCCGCCGCTGAAGCTGTCGATGTCGCGCATCAGCGGGCTCTGCGGATCCGCGACCCGGCCCAGGCTGCCGCACGAGTTCTGGTTGTTGTTGGCGTTGAAGACGTCGTAGCCCCCGGTCACGAAGCGGCCGGTGAGCCCGCCGAACGGGATGGTCGCGTGGGACAGGCCGGCCTCGACGACACCGCCGCCGGCGTCCACGTAGTCCGCCAGCACGTTGCCCAGCTGCGTGGCGCTGGCAAAGGGCTTGTTGAAGGTGTCGTTGAACACCAGGACCGCGTCGTAGCTCTTGAGCAGCGCGAGCGTGGGCGTGCCGGTGTTGGCGTTGAACACGTCCACCGTGCCGTTGACCACGCCGGTGGCGGCGATCTTGGACTGCACGTCGGTCAGCCCGCCGGGCTGACCTGTCGCGCCCAGGATCAGCACCGAGGCCTGCGCGGCCCCGCCGAGGGCGCACAGCGCGGCGGCGGCGAGGGAGGCACGGAGGCGGGGAAGGCAGGAAAGAAGTCGGGGAACGAGGGGCGAGCGCTTCATCGGGATCTCTCTGGCGGTCATTCTTGTGGAGGCCCTGGGCGGGAGGCCGGGCGACATCCGGCGCGCGGCCGGAAGCGGCTCGGGGAAGCAACATCCAAGCCACGGGGCAGGATGTCCCGCTGGCTCAAGCACTTGCAAGGCCTGTCCCCCGAGAAGGGGTCAGGCGGTGTAATGAATCCCGACACCGGCGGTGCGGAAGTTGCTTCGCGCATCGCCCCTGCAGGCAACCTTGTAATGCGGGGGTAAAACATCGTCGGCGCGCGTGGCGCCGGACGACGCTTGGAGGGAAACTTGCCCAGGCGCTGAACGCGCGGCCCGTCGATCCTCTGGCCGCGGTTGCGGCCCCAACGCGAAAAGGAGCGTCCATGTCAGCCAAGCCAGACCATACCGATGCCGTCGGCGGCGTCGAGAGTCACAACGGGCGCTGGTTCGTCCGTGAAGTCGTCGGCGAGGCGCCGCCGTTCCGGGCGCGCTACCTGGTGATCGCCGCGCATCCGGCAGCGGGCGGGCAGCCGGAACTCAACGGCTACTGGCATGAGCTGGAGCGCAGCTTCGACACCTGGAGTTATGCGGCCGATGCCGCGCTCGAGGCGGCGCAGCGCACGATCGACTTCCGGCCCTGAGGTCCCCAGCGACCCAAGCAGCCGCAAGGCCCCGAGGCCTTGATGCCTTGCGGCACTGGGCGCGAGGCGAGGCCGGCCCGGCTCACATGCCGGTGGTGATCTTCTTCTGCAGCGCCTTGTACTGGTCCAGGCGCGGCCCGCCGAGCGCGACCGCGCGCTCGATCGCCAGCGAGGCCTTGTAGCGCTGCCCCTGTTCCATCAGCACCTGCGCCAGGTTGTTCCAACCCTCGGGCAGGTCGGGGCGCACGTCGGTCAGCCGGGCGTAATGGCGGGCCGCGGTGCGGCGGTCCTTGGCGGCGTAGGCGGTGTTGCCGGCGCCCAGCAGCAGCACCGGCTCGCCGGGCCAGCGCGCGAGCGCGGCCGAGTACCCCTTGCGCGCCGCGGCCGGATTCAGGCGCTCCAGCGCCGCCAGCGCTGCGCCCGTCTGCGCGCCGTCCAGCGAGGCCGGCAGCAGGTCCGGCGGCAGCGTCGTCATCGCCCAGTAGTCGCCACGCGCCCAGGTGCGCTCGAAGACCGGCAGTTCGACCTCCTGCCGCTCGGTCTTGCCGCTGTGCAGCAGGACGGTGCGGCGCTGGCGGTCGTAGCCGACGGCGACCGCGTAATGCCACACCGGTGCCAGGTCCAGCGACAGGTTCTGGAACACGATCACCGGATGGCCGGCCGCGAGCTCGGCCAGCAGCGCGTCCAGCCGCGGCGGCAGCACGTAGGCGGGCAGGCCCTGGCGGCGCGTGGCCACCAGCATCTCGGTCTGCAGCGAGCCCTTGCGGCCCGGCAGGAAGACCTGCGGCTTGAGCTGCTCCACGGTCGCGGTCTTGCCGGCGGTGCGCAGCAGCATCGCGAGCGCGGCCGGGCCGCATTCATAGTCGTCCTGCGCGATGAAGGGCGTCTTCGCGGACAGGTCCACGCGCGCCGGCAGGTCCGCGGGCCACTGCGCTTCCAGCGCCTTCAGCTGCGGCGGCGTGCTCGCGCAGCCCCCCAGCAGCAGGGCCAGCGCCAGCGCGGGAGCGGCCAGCGGGAGCAGGGACCGGGACGACCGGACGACGCGCATGCGGACCTCAGCGGATCGAGCGGGTGAACGGGAAGACCTTGGTGAAGCCCAGGATGTCGGTCACCAGCAGGATCACGAAGACCGCGAAGATCACGCCCAGCACGTCGCCGCCGGCCGGGGCCTGCGCGATACGACCGTCCAGCGCGCGGATCTCGTCATCGGACATCGCGTCCACGCGCGACTGGGCGTCGGCCGGGTTCACGCCTTCCTTGACCATCGCCTGGCGCACGTCCTCGCGGGCGAAGAAGGCATTGACGCGCACGCGGCTGTCGGCGGCGGTGCCGGCGGGCGCGTCCTGCTGCACCAGGGCGTCGGTGGGCACGACCTGGGCGCTGGCGTGCATCGGCAGCGCCATCAGGGAGCAGGAGACGATCAGCGTCGAGGCGATCGCGCGCTTGGCCAGCGAGGGGCGGGCGGCGTCTTGGCGGGAGGCTTGTGGGTTCATGAGCGGACCTGAAATTGAAGGATCGATGAAATCCTAGGTCCGCCCTCGACGCTGTTACAAGTTCGATTACCGAGCGTCACATCGGATGCAATTCGGCTGTCCGACGGGACTTGAAGAACGTGTTAAGCCCGCAGCGCCGGCGGGGTCACGGCTCGCAGCGCGGGGCGCTGGCGCTGCGCAGGATCCAGCGTTCGCCCTTGCGGGACAGCAGGGCGGTGGCGCTCAGCGTGCCCAGGCCGCAGGTCGAGGGGTCGACCTCGGCGAACTGCGCCAGTTCGATGGTGTCGGCGTCACGCCAGCGCAGGAAGCGGAAGCTGACGGCCGTCTGGTCCGGCGTGGGCTGGAAGCGGTAGCGCTCGACCAGGCGACCTTCCTCGCGGCGCCAGATGACGACGCCGTTGAATTCCGTGCCCGGCGACGCATGGGTGACGACCAGGTGGCGCCCATCCGGCGACGGATGGACGTTGCCGTGCATCGCGTAGCGGGTGCCATCGGCGCGGGAGATCCAGAGCAGCTCGCTGCCGGCGGCGAGCGTTGCGCGCACGACATAGAACTCGCGGTCCGGCGAGAGGCCGTCCAGGCGGAAGTCGACCTCGGGCGAGGCCGGGTCGGACGGATCGGCACGCCGGCTGTCCAGGACGACCGGCCGTCCCTTGGCGATGGGCAGCCACAGGCGCTGGTCCTCGCGCCGCACCCCGGCGCCGACGCGGCGCAGCACCTCGGCCTCGGCGCGGGCGCGGAAGTCCTCGTCGGAACCGTCGTCGGCGCCCGCGGGGGCGGAGGCCTCGGACGTCGGCGTGAAGAGCGCGCCGCGCGGCGCGATGCCCACCACCGCGGCGGGACGAGGATTGGGCGGGGCGACCGGGACCGCTTCGGCGGCCGCCAGCACGGCGCACAGCGAGAGACCCGTCAGGCCGGTCCGGAGCGCGCGGCCGAGGCGATCGGCGGGCGCCATGGGACGGGCGGCAGGAGGGGCGATGGGTCGGACGACGGGACGGGCGACGGACGGGACGATCGAAAGGGCGGGCATCGGGCGGAGCGGCGACAGCGGAAGGCGACAACGGAAGGCGACAACGGAAGGCGGAGCGGAATCGGCCAGCGGAACGCAGCGGCGCCGACGGCGGGCCACCGGCGCTGGGGCGCGGCAGTCTAAGAGCGGTGTTGCGTGCGGGCCCGGCTCCTTACGACTGGTGACAAAGCCGGCCTCCTGCCAGCCACACGGATCGTGAACTGGATCACGACATGACGCGCACGACGCGGTCCCTCCGGGAGATGGCCGATTCGCCGCCGCCGAGGCTCGTTCAAGATGCGCCCGAACTTCTTCCTCCGCCTCCTCCTGGAACTCCCGTCATGACGCTTGATCCGACCCTCCCGCGCGCCCGGCAAGGCGTGCTCGTTCTCGCGGCCGCCGCGCTGCTGGCCGGCTGCGCGGCCATGAGCAAGAGCGATTGCGAGAAGGCCGATTGGCGCGAACTCGGCCGGCAGGATGCCGAGCGCGGCCAGGCCTCGTCCCGCTTCGCGCAGCGCGCCGAGGCCTGCTTCAAGGCCGGCGTGAACAACGCCGACTCGTCCGAATACGCGGCCGGGCATGCACTGGGGCAGTTGACCTTCTGCACGTCCGACCGTGGTCGCGACGAGGCCATGGCCGGCCAGCCGCGATCCGCCGCCTGCCAGGTGCCGGCCGCCGCGCGGGCCTATCGCATCGGCTACGACGAGGGCCTGCTGCGCTTCTGCACCGCCAAGAACGGTTTCGACTTCGGCCGCCTCGGCGGCGGCGATCGCGACACCTGCCCACCCGAATCGAGCGCCGCCTTCCAGGGCGGTTATCGGCTGGGCAAGGAGCTCTTCGACCTGAACCGGCGACTCGAGCGCATCACCACCGAGCAGCTGGACCAGCGCAAGCTGCTGGCCGACAGCAAGACCCAGGCCGCGGCCCGCGAGGCCGCCAGCCGCCGGCTCGGGCAGCTCGACAGCGACGAATCCGCCGTGCGGCGGCTGATCCGCCAGGCCGAGCGCGACGGCATGGCCATCGCCGCGCCCGAGGCGGCGCCGGCGGTCACGCGCGCCCGGGCGCTGGACCTGGTGGTCGGCACCTGGCAGGTGTCGGGCGTGCGTTTCGACCAGCCGGTGGACCTGAACCGCGATGGCGTCTCGTCGAATGACGCGATGAGCGAATACTCGCCGTGCTCGCGGGACACCCGGATGGAGATCGGCGCCGACCGCAAGGGCACGATGCGCTACGGCGCGAACACCGCCGGCTGCAAGGCCTGGTCCAAGGCCCATGACTGGAGCGTGGTCGACGCCAAGACGCGCAAGGCACGCTACGAGAAGGGCCAGCGCATCGTCGACGAACGCGCCGTCGTGGCCCTGCAGTTGCGCGGGTCGACGGGCACCGACACCCTGATCATCGAATCGATCACCATCGACACGCTGATCGTGCGGACCGACCTGCCGGACGGCAGTGACAGCAACAGCGAGGCGACGGTGGTCTACAAGCGGGTCCGCTGAGGACGCCGGCGCCGGATGCCGGACGCCGGGTCAGGCGCCGGGGCTTCGCGCGCCGCGCGGGGCCTCAGCGCTTGCAGCGCGACGCCGTCACGTCCTTGACGGCCCACTGCTCGCCATCGCGGGTCAGCACGGCCAGCGCCTCCTGCGTGCCGCCGTGGCAGGTGATCTCGTCGCCCAGGGCGGTGTGCTCGAGTTCCACCGTGCGCCCGTCCTTCCAGCGCATGAAGCGGTAGAACGAGATCCCGACCAGCGGCGGCGAGAAGCGGAAACGCTCGACCAGCCGCCCGCCGAGGTTCTCCCAGACCACGATGCCGTTGAAGTCGTGCGCGACCGAGGCGTTGGCCATCACCAGGAAGCGGCCGTCCGGCGAGGGGCGCACCTCGCCGTGCATCGTGTAGCGCGTGCCGTCCTTGCGCGAGACCCAGTAGACATTGCTGCCTTCGTAGAAGGTGGCGCGGACGACGAAGAACTCGCGGTCGGGGGACAGGCCGTCGAAGCGGTAATCCTCGTAGGCCCCCTCGTTGTTGCCCGAGGCATTGGGCCAGACGCTGTCGAAGACCTCGGGCCGGCCGGAGCCGGTCGGCAGCATCAGGCGCGAGCCGGCGCGCTTGATGAGCACGTGGCCGCCGCCGACGTTGGCCTTGCGGATCGCGTCGGCCTCGGCCTTGGCGCGGAAGGCCTCGTCCGAACCCTCGCTGCCGGCGGCCTGGCCGGGATCGAGCTCGGGCCGGGCCACCTCGAGGCCCTTGGTGAAGTCGCCCTTGGGCGCGATGCCGGTGGGCCGCGCGGGCGGCGGCGGCTTGTAGGGCTGGGTCTGGGCCAGTGCGACGCCGCCGGTGGCCGTCAGGGCCAACACGGAAAGGGTGGCGAGGGCGCAGAGGCGAGCGGGCAGGTGGGCGGACAGTCGCGCGGATCGACGCATCGGCATGGCCCGTTCAGCCGTGGATCGCCGCGGCCACGATCTGGCCGATGGAGATGCACATCGCCGCGACCACGACCGCGAGCGCCATGTTCTTGTGCTCGACGATCTCCTCCCACAGCTTGTAGGGGGTGAGCTTGTCGATGATGACGAAGCTGATCCAGAACACCAGCACGCCGATGACGGCATACAGGATGGAGCCCAGCACGATGGCGGGCTTGAGCCATTCGAATCCTTCCATCTCGTTCTCCTGGTCGGTCGTTCGGTGGGGTTGAAGGTCTGGGGTCGGCGTGGGCCGGCGATTGTCGCGGGGAAGTCGGCGTGGATGCGGACGGGTCGGCGGGACGATGGCGACTACTTGTGACCGCCGCCGCCGCTGCTGTAGCCGCCATACGAGCCACCGCTGGAACCGACGTAGCCCACGCCGCTGCCGCGGCTGCTGCGCTTGCACTGCTGGTACTCGGCGCTGCTTTCGCCGTAGCTGTCCTTGTAGCGGTCGCAGTCGTCGCTGCTGCAGGCGCGCAGCAGCGCGAACAGCACCGCGATCACGAAGATCGCGATGATGATGTTGCGCAGCAGCTTGCCCTGGTCCAGGCCGGACGACACGTCGCGCTGCAGCGCCGGCATGCGGTCCTCGGGCAGCGAGAAGAAGCGCCGCACCTCGGCCGCGTCGATCGCGCGGCCGTGGCTCCAGGTGACCTCGTTGCCGGTCTGCTCGCTGCTCAGCAGCTCGAGCCGCGTGCCGTTGCGCCATTCGTAGTCGCGCACCAGCGCGCGTTCCTCGCGCTTGACGCGCCAGTAGAACTCGCCCAGCACGTAGGTGACCTTGGCGGTGTAGGTCCACTTGTGCCTGAAGTCCTTGCCCTGGTGGCTGACCGACTTCGCCCCCGCATTGGCCGGCGCGCCGGTGATCGGGCGCACCAGGCTCCAGCCGTCCTCGGTGTCCACGAGGAAGGCGAAGCCCTCCATGCGGTTGAACAGCAGGTACTCGCGCCAGAAGGTCTGTTCGTCCTCGGCGGACTCGGGCAGGTCGCAGCGCTCCAGGTAGCCGACGACCTGCCACGGCTGCGGCGCGCCGCCGGAGATCGCGAGCTGGCCGGTCGTGCCCAGCGGGATCTGCGGCTCGCCGCCGGTGTTCTGCCGGTAGGCGGCCAGCTCCGCGCCGGCGCCCTTGGAGATGTCGACGACCGACTTGCACTGGCCGCAGACGATGGACTGCGTCGTGTCGAGCCGCGGTTCGAGCGCGGCGCCGCAGTTCGGGCAGGGCAGGGCCTTGGACTGCAGCGTCGCGCCGCTCTCGGCGCGCAGGCCGGTCAGCTGCAGGTCGGCGAGCTTGACCGGGCGGCCGACCGACCAGGTGGGCTGCGCGGGGTCGCTGTATTCCAGCGACGCGACCTCGTTGGCGGTGTTGCGCAGGTCGACCACCGGATAGCTGCTGGCCAGCCGCGGCGGATGGGGCAGTTCCCCCTGGGCCGCGGCCACGGTCGCGTCGACGATGCTGGCCACCTGCCAGGCCGAGCCGGCCAGCATCTGCAGCCCGCCCGGGCGCAGCGTGGCGGGATCGGGCGCGCGCTCGGCCAGCGGCGCCTCGAAGCTGATGACGAAGCTGCCGTTGTCCTCGGCCAGCCAGCCGCTGCGGGGCGGCTGGTCGGCGCTGGCGTCGAAGAGCAGGTGCCACTCGTTCCAGCCGCCGTCCGCATAGGACATCTGCAGCCGGCCGACGACCACGAAGCCCGCGCCGGCATAACGCCCGGCGCTGCCGAGCTGCAGCGGCGAGTAGTCCTCGAAGACCTCGGCGCTGGTGCCGATCCGGCGCAGCGCGTCGCCCTCACGCAGCAGCGTGGAGCGGCAATAGCTGCAGACGGCGCTGGCCGACGCGGCCGAGGCGAACTCGACCGGCGCGCCGCAATGGGGGCACTGCGCCTGCCAGCGGCGCTGGGGGGAAGCGGTAGCCAATCAGGACCCGGGGCGGAGCACGCCTGGCGGCGTCAGCTGAGCTTCTTCAGCAACTCGGCCTTCTTGGCCGCGAATTCCTCGTCGGTGAGGATGCCCTTGGCCTTGAGGTCGCCGAGCTTCTCCAGCAGCAGCAGGACCTCGTCGGCGCCCTGGCTGACCGGTTGCGGCTGGACCGGCGCGGCCGGCTGGGCGCCCTGATTGGCGCCGGTCAGACCCTGCTGCAGCTGCTGCGCCATGGTCTGGCCCAGCGCCAGGCCGGCGCCCAGTCCCATCGCGTCGCCGGCCACGCCACCGCCGCCGGAGCCCACGCCCTCGGCGAGCTTGGGGATGGCCTGCGCGGTCTGGTACTGCATGAACTGGCCCATGTTCTGGCCGATCATGCCCATGCCGATCTTCTGGTCGAGGATCTTCTGCAGTTCCTCGGGCAGCGAGACGTTCTGCAGCGTGACCATCTCGAGCTTGAGGCCCAGCGCGTCGAAGGCGGGCTGGGTGGCTTCCTGCAGCGCCTTGGCGAACTCGACCTGGTTGGCCGCCAGGTCCAGGAACGGGATGCCGGACTGGGCGACCGCGTCGGAGATGTGCTGCAGCATCAGGCCGCGGAGCTGGCCGTCGAGCTCGGTGACGGTGTAGCGCTCGCGGGTGCCGGAGATCTCGGTGTGGAACTTCTTCGGGTCGACGACGCGGTAGCTGTAGTTGCCGAAGGCGCGCAGGCGCACCGCGCCGAAGTCCTTGTCGCGGATGGTGACGGGCTGCGTCGTGCCCCAGCGCTGGTCCACCTGCTGGCGGGTGGAGAAGAAGTAGACGTCGCTCTTGAAGGGGGACTCGAACAGCTTGTCCCAGTTCTTGAGGTAGGTGAGAACCGGCAGCGTCTGCGTGGTCAGCTTGTACATGCCGGGGCCGAAGACGTCGGCCACCTTGCCTTCGTTGACGAAGACGGCCATCTGCGATTCGCGCACGGTGAGGGAGGCGCCGTACTGGATCTCGAAGTCCTGCATCGGGAACCGGTAGGCCAGGACGCCGTTGTCGTCCTCGGTCCACTGGATGATGTCAATGAACTGTTTCTTGATGAAGTCCATCAGGCCCATGGCGCAGCTCCACAAAAAGATGCGATCCAAACCGACCGCCGCGGGCGAGTATCCCTCAGCGCACCGGCGACCTTGGTCACCCCGAGGGGGGAGATTCCATGACGCCGCCGGTCCCCCCGTCAGTACCCCCGCGTCTCCGCCGGCCAGCGGCCCTGGCGCACCTGCTCGCAGGCCTGGGCCTGTTCCTTCCTGAGCCGGCCGTTGGCGACGTGGCGCACCAGCCAGGGCAGGGGGCGCACCGCCGCGCCGCCGGCCACGGCCGGCACCCAGGCCTTCGCGCATTTCTCGAAGAGCTCCGCATTGAGCGCGAGCCGCGATGGCGTCATGCCCAGCACGACCAGCCGACCCGCATGCAGGGTGACGTTGCCGCCCTTGGACAGCGCCTGCGGCAATCGCGCCAGCGCCTCGGTCGGCCGGCCCATGTGGCCGAGCTGGCGGATCTGCTCGTCGAAGACCGCCGGCATCCAGCCGCCGAAGGCCTGCAGCTGGCGACCGAAGGCGCCGCCGCCGATCAGCACCGCGCAGACGTCCTGCCGCGCGGCGTAGACGGCGCGGTGCAGCGCGATCGCGGGCAGGTGGCCGTCCACGCGGTCCGGGCCGCCCACACCGTCCGCGCCCTCCCTGCGGGCGCCGATCGCCGGCGCCAGGGGCTCGACCAGCGCGAGCGCATCCTCCGCCGTCCCCCAGGCCATCGCCCCGCTGGCGGGATCGCGCAGCGACAGGCTGTCCGTGGCCCCTGGCATCAGCCCCCGCGCCAGCAGCCGCCGCCGCAGCCCGAGCCAGGTGTCGCGCAGCAGGTCCTCGCCGCTCATGTCAGCGCCATCACGTCGTCGAAGCGGTTGAGCGCGTCGTCGATCACCGCGTCGGTGTCGGCCAGGCTGGTGTACAGCCGGCTGCCCGCCACCGAGATCAGGCCGTGCGCGGTGAAGGCCGCGCCCATCTCTTCCATCATGTGCTTGCGCCGCCGCGCCTCGTCCTTCAGGCGGAACAGCTTCCACAGGCTGCTGGTGTCGAGCAGCAGCACGCCGGAGGTCTGCAGGTGGACGATCGAGCCGATGTTGTAGGCGACGTAGGGCAGGCCGCGCCGCCCGATGATCTCCTCCAGCCCGCGGCGCAGGCGATCGCCGGCACGGGCCGCCACGCCGGGGGCGTTGGTCCGCTCGGCCTCGAGCAGCGCGTGGTAACCCGCCACGCAGCTGAGCGGATTGGCCGACAGCGTCCCTCCGACGAAGGCCCGCCGCGAGGTGGTGCCGATCCCGCCGACGAGCGACATCATGATCTCCCGCTTCCCCCCGATCGCCCCCGCCATCGGGTAGCCGCCGGCCAGGCACTTGCCCAGCACCGTCAGGTCGGGTGTCACGCCGAAGTAGGCCTGCGCGCCGCCCAGGCCGGCGCGGAAGCCGGTCACCACCTCGTCGAAGATCAGCAGCGCGCCGAACTCGTCGCAGAGCGCGCGCACCTGGGCGTTGAACTCACGATGCACCGGCCGCGTGCCGCTCTCCGGCCCGAAGGGCTCCAGCAGCACCGCCGCCGTGCCGCCGCGCAGGCGGTTCCAGCGCAGCAGCCGGCGCAGCGCCTCGGGATCGTTGGGCAGGCATTCCTGCGTGTGCGCCGTCGCGCCGCGGGGAATGCCGGTGGCCTCCATGCGGCCGGTCTTGGGCAGGCGCATGCCGTAGACCAGCTGGTCGCTCCAGCCGTGGTACGCGCCGCCGATCTTGATGACCCGCTGGCGCCGGGTGAAGGTGCGGGCCAGCCGCACCGCGCCCATCACCGCCTCGGTGCCCGAGCCCAGCATGCGCAGCATCTCCACGCCCGGCATGTGGCGGCAGACGAGCTCGGCCAGTTCGACCTCGTAGGCATGCAGCAGCCCGGTGACCGGGCCGCAGTCGTCGAGCAGCGCCTGCACCGCCTCGCGCACCGCCGGCGGATTGCTGCCCAGCAGCGTCGGACCGCCGGCCTGCAGGAAGTCGATGTAGCGGTTGCCGTCGACGTCGGTGAGGTGGGCGCCGCGGGCCTGCGCGATCGCCAGCGGGAAGGGATGGTTGAAGGCAAGGTTGTGCTGGACGCCGCCCGGGATGACGGTGGCGGCGCGCTCGGCCAGGCGCTTGGAGCCGGCGCAGTGCTCGTCGAACCAGCGCAGCACCTTGGGCATCGCGTCCGGACGGATCGGGCGCATCGGCTGGTTGACCAGCGCGGCGAAGCGCTCGTAGAGCGCGTGCGTGTCGGGCCAGGTGGGCACGGCGGGCAGGTCCGCGTCGGCGGTCTCTCGCGCGGGACCGTCCGTCGCGAACGACGGCGTGGCTGACGGCGATGCGGGCGACGACGACGCGGACGCCGAGGGAGACGGAGAAGGCGGCGAAGACGAGGAAGAGGCGAGCGAAGACATCACGGTCCCTTGAGATGAAGCAGCAGGTCGCGCACCGGGGCGAGGCGATCCCGGAGATCGGGTGCGAGGCGGACGCGCTCGTCGATGCGCGCGGCGAGGCGGTCGCGGGCGAGGTCCTCCAGGCGCTCGACGGCCGCCATCGCCGTGTCGGTGTCCGCGGCGCAGCACAGGATGCCGTGGTTGCGCAGCAGGTAAGCCTGGCGTCCGGGGCGCACCGCCTTGCCGAGCTTGCCCGCCAGCCAGGCGGTGCCCGACGGCGCATACCCGATCACCGGCACCTCGTCGCCGAGCCAGCCGCGCAGCGCCGGCGGTACCGCCAGCGGCTCGCCGATCAGCGCGCAGGCGCTGGCCAGCGGCTGGTGGGTGTGGATGCTGCAGCCGACGTCCGGCCGCGCCCGCAGCACGCGCGCATGCAGCCCGGTCTCGACCGAAGGCCGGCGCGCGCCGCCGCTGGCGTCGTCGACGACGGCCAGGTCGGCCAGGCGCAGCACGCAGACGTCCTCCGGCCGCATGACGAGGTAGTCCGTTGCCGACGGCGTCACCGCGACCCGCTCGTCGTCGATGCGCAGCATCAGGTTGCCGCCGGTGCCGGCGAAGTAGCCGCGCTCGGACAAACGCAGGCACAGCGCCACCACCTGCCGCCGTTCGGCTGCGTGCTTCATGCGGTGGCTCCCGTCGCGGGCACGCGGTTGAGGCGGTGGTACAGCGGCGCCAGGCGCGCGCGGACTTCCTTGAAGGCCTCGAACTTGTCGCCATAGAGCCGGCGCAGCGCGGCGGCGGGTTCGTAGAGGCGGCGCGTGCGGCGCAGCGCCGGCAGGTCGCCGAAACGAAGCGCGCCGGTGCCCACGCCGGCGAGGAAGGCCGCGCCGATCGCATTGGCCTGGATCGGATGCGCCAGCTGCCGGATCGGTTGGCCGGTGACGTCCGCGAGGATCTGGCACCAGACGTCGCTCTGCGCGCCGCCGCCGACCGCCGCGATCGTGCCGGGCGACCGGCCCAGCAGCCGCCCGAAGGGCTCCATCATCCAGCGCGTGTTCAGCGCGACGCCTTCGAGGAAGGCCCGGAAGATGTCCTCGCGCGAATGCTCCAGCGACAGGTTGATCAGCCCCGCGCGCAGCAGCGGATCGTCCACCGGCGTGCGCTCGCCGAAGAGCCAGGGCGTGTAGATCAGCCCGCGCGAGCCCGGCGGCACGCGCGCGGCGATGCGGTTGAGCGCCTCGTAGACGGCGGGATGCTCCTCGTCGGCGGCCAGCTCATCGGGGTGGTAGAGGATGCGGTCGCGCAGGAAGGACAGGTTGGCGCCGGCCGTCGACTGCAGCGCCAGCGCGAGGTAGCGGCCGTCGACCGCCGACGGCACCGCCGCGATCTTGTGGCGCACGTCGGTCCGCATGCCCGGCACATGCGCCCCCAGCCAGGACGAGGTGCCCAGGTACAGGTGGGTCTCGTAGTCCGGCACCGCGGCGCCGACCGCGACGGCCGAGGTGTCCACCGCGCCGGCCACCACCGGCGTCGTGGCCGGCAGGCCCAGTTGCCCGGCGACCACCGGCAGCAGCGGTCCCAGCACGTCGGTGGAATGCACGATCGCGGGCAGCTTGCCGGCGTCCAGCCCGAGCGCGCGGATCAGGCGGTCGTCGTAGCGGATGCGCGAAGGATCGCGGTTGTCCGTCACCCAGCTGGTGAGGATGGAATCCTGCGTCGCGCAGAGCCGGCCGCAGAGGCGGAAGTTGAGGTAGTCCAGCGCGTTGAGGAAGCAGCGCGTGGCCTCGTAGACGGCGGGTTGCTCGTCGCGGATGAAGGCCATGTGGCCGGCCGCGTCGCGCCCGGTCAGCGAGGGCGCGCCGCCGGTCAGGCGCAGCCAGCGCCACAGCTTGAGCGGCGCATAGCCCTCGATGTTGAGCCAGCGACCGCGCACGCGCCGGGCGACGGCGGCGGCGCCGCGCGCGTCCAGCCAGCTGAAGGCCGGCCCGATCGCGCGGCCATCGCGGCCGAGGCAGACGGTCACCTCGGTCTGCGTGGAGCAGCACACCGCCGACACGCGGCCTCGATGGCTGGCGTCGGCCGCGAGCACCTCGCCGGCGGCCTCGAGCAGCGCCTGCCACCAGGCCTCGGGGTCCTGCTCGGCCCGCACGCCCTCGACATGCAGCGCCACCGGCCGGAAGGCCCACGCGACCACGGTGCCGTCCTGCGCCACCAGCGCGCATTTGCAGCCGCTGGTGCCCAGGTCCACCGCCAGTACCAGCGGCGCAGTGCCCGGCGTGGTCATCAGAACTTGCGCGACACGGAGACCACCAGCGTGTTGTTGTCCTGCCGCTTCCAGCCGTCGCCGTCGGGGATCATGAAAAGCTCGGGCCGATGGGTGCGGGTGGCCACCCATTCGGCGGTCCAGTTCAAGCCCCAGCGCTGATGGGTGACGCCGATCGAGTAATCGCTGAAGTCCGCCTCCTTGAAGTGGCGGATCTTCTGGGTGCCGGCATGCAGGTTCAGCGTGGTCGTCGGCGTGAGCGGGTGGCGATAGCTCAAGTCGTAGAGCATGCTGCCGCGCGAGTTCTGGTCGCCGCGCGCGTAGCACTCGAGCGCCGGCGTCGGATCGACGGCGGCGGCGAGGATCTGGCCGCAGACGCCCCCGGTGTCCGCGCCGCGGTAGGTGCGCGAGAGCACGTGCAGCACCCGGCCCTCGAGCCGGCCCCAGCCGATTTCCAGCACCGCGTAGGCCGTGTCGTAGCGGGTGCGGCGGAAGTCCACCGGCACGCCGGCTTCCAGGTCGATGCCGTGCGGCGCGTCGAACTTGGCGCCGGGGAAGAATTCCTTGGCCAGTCCGACGCCGAAGTGCCAGGCGTCCGGATCGCCGAAGCGGTAGCCGGTGCCCAGCAGCAGGTTGACGCCGTCGCCGTCGGTGAAGGCCTTCTTGCTGACGGTGGAGAGCTGCGCCAGGCCGATGACGCCGGACTCGTGGGCGAGCTGCACGCCCAGTTGCAGCGAGGGCTTGCGGCCGGAATCGGAGACGCCGCGGTTGCGCAGGTCCGAGAGCAGCTTCACTTCGGTGTCGATGGCCATCGTGGCCACGCCGGCGTCGTCGGCGCGGGCGCCGGTGGGGCCGAGAGCGGCCAGGGCGGCCAACGCGGCGTACACCGCGTAGGCGGCGAGGGCCGGTCGGGGCGCGGGGGCGGAGGTCGTGCGGGTCATCTCGGGTCTCCTCGTCAGGGCTGTTCAGGACTTGCAGACCGGCGTCGCCGGCAGGGCGGCCACGCGCTTCATCTGCTCGGTCTGACCGAGGATCTCGGTCCCGATGAAGGCGCGCAGGTACAGGTCGCCGCCCTTCACGCGCAGCGCGCCCTTGTATTTCTTCCGGTCGCGCGGGTCGTAGACCCAGCCGTCGCGCCAGGCCTCGTTGTCATAGCGCTCCAGCTGCGCGACCTGGATGCCGCAGGTGTCGTTGGCCTGGCCCGCGTCCTTGTCCCAGACGATGCGGCCGCACAGCGCGGACGGCTTGTCGCCGCAGGGCTTGAACTCGATCACCGCGCCGCCGTCGGCGCTCAGCCACAGGCCCTTGGCGTCGTCAGGGCCGGCGGCCAGCGCCGGCGCGGACAGGGCCGCCGCGCACAGAAGGGCGACCATGGCCCTGGCCATCGGCCAGCGGCGTCGCGGAGGGACCAGTCGTGAAGCCATCGCCTGCTTTCCGGAGGGGTACGCCCTCGCGTCAAGTTGATAGTGATGGCTATGGTATAGCGATGACTACCGAAATTGACGCTCGGAGAAACCCTGGCGCGGCGCGCCGCGGGTCAGCGGCAGCGCGAGCATGGCCAGCAGCGCGAAGCCGGCGGCCACGAAGGGCACCGGCGCGACCGCCTCGCCGGTGACGACCAGCGAGGCCATCAGCGGCCCGAAGGCGCTGCCGAAGAGCTGCGCCGCCGGCACCAGCGAGGCGACCTGACCGCTGCCATCGACGCGAAAGGCCAGCGCCATCTGGAAGGGCAGCATGAACAGCCAGGTGAAGGTGAACAGGCCGCACAGCGCGGCGAAGGCCAGGGGCCCGCCCTGGGCGGTGCGCGCGATGCCCAGCGCGCTCAGCCCCAGCACCATGCAGCAGCCGAGCAGGACCGGCCGGATCGGCGCGCGCCGGACCAGCCAGGTGCCGACGCTGCCGCCCAGCACCTGCATGCCCAGCCCGGCCGCGATGAGCGTCTGCACCGCCGTCGGCGAGAAGCCGGCGCGGGTGCCGAGCGGCTCGGCATAGGCCCACAGCGCGCCCAGCGTCGCGAGTTGGAGGAAGACGAGCAGCAGCGCGCCGATGCGGGGCCGCGTCCAGCGCATCCCGACGCCGGCCTGGCTCACCGTGGGCGTGAGCGGACCGAGCGGGCGCGCGAAGCGGGCCGCGAGCAGGGCCGCCAGCGCGCACAGGCCGGCCAGCAGCGCGAAGCCGCCGGGCCAGCCGGCGACGGGAAGCACGAGGTGCGCCAGCACCAGGCCGGTCGTCGCCTGCGCGAGGGTCTGCACGACGAAGAAGAGGCCCGCCAGCCGCTCTGGCACGGCGGCGCGCACGATCACGGCGGTGGTGCTCCAGATCAACAGGCCCTCGGCGATGCCGGCCGCCGCGCGGACCAGGCCGAGCGCCAGGTCGCCGCCGACCCGCGTGGTGACGAGGTCCAGGGCGGCCGCCGCCAACGCGGCCAGGGTGGTGATGGCGCGCAGCGAGCGCACCGGCAAGCAGAGGTCGCCGATCAGCACGCCCAGGCCCAGGGCCACGATCTCGCCCATGGCGACGAGGCCCACGCCCTCCAGCGTCACCTGGCCGGCCTCCAACAGCGCGCCCAGCAGCAGCGGTTGCAGGCCCAGCATCAGCAGGGCGACGGAGCCGACGAGGATCGCCAGCACCTGCGCGCCGCGGGCGCTGGGAGACGTCTGGCCGGGAGGCAGCGTGTGTGTCATTTCGGCGCAAGCGGAGCGGTGGATGATGGCTGGCGATCTTATAGTCATGGCTATCGTTCTGGGGTGCCTCGCGCCCTGGAACAATCCCGCAGCCTTCCTGCCGTTGCCTCGCCATTTCGATTCCCATGCCCACTGCCCGCCGCAAGACCGCCGCTCCTCCGCCCACGCCCACGACCGCCGCGCCAGCGCTCGCGGCCAAGAAGCTGCCGGCGCAGCAGCGCGCCGCCGAGACCTACGAGCGGGTGCTCGAGGCCGCGGCGCAGACCCTGATCGAGGTGGGCGTGGAGCGGCTCTCCACCAACCTGGTGTGCGAGCGCGCCGGGGTGTCGCCGCCGGCGCTGTACCGCTACTTCCCCAACAAGTACGCGCTGCTGCATGAGCTGGGCCAGCGCCTGATGCAGCGCCAGAACGAATGCGTCGCGAAGTGGATGTCCGTCGAGGTGATCCAGGGCGGCGTGCCGGCGCTGGAGCAGGCGCTGGCGGGCCTGCTGCTCGACACCTACGAGGCGACGCGCGCGACCGCCGGCGGCGTGTGGATCATGCGCGCGATGCGGGCGGTGCCGGCGCTGCAGGAGGTGCGGCTGGCCTCGCACGCGGCGGTGACCGAGGCGCAGACGCAGCTGTTGGTGCAGGCGCTGCCGGGCGCGCGGCGCGCGGAGCTCAAGCTGGCGAGCCGCATCGTCGTGGAGCTGATCTACGCGACGGTGGAGATGCTCTTCGACGAGAGCCTCAAGCCCAAGGAGGTCGCGCGCATCACCGCCGGGATGCTGGCCAGCCACCTGGCGAAGGTGAAGGCCTGAGCGCGCCGCGCCGAGGCCGCCAGCCGGGCGCGGTCCTCAGCGATAGGCGTAGAACAGCGCCGCGAAGAAGTGGCACACGCTGCCGCCGAGCACGAACAGGTGCCAGACGAAATGCGCGTAGCGCAGCTTGTTGTCGAGCAGGAAGACCGCCGCGCCCAGCGTGTAGCTCAGCCCGCCGGCCACCAGCAACGCCAGGCCCGGACCGGGCGTGCGCTCCACGAGGGGCCCGATGGCGAAGACCACCACCCAGCCCATGGCCAGGTACAGGGCGGTGGACACCAGCGGGTGGCGCAGCCGGTTCAGCAGCTTGATCGTCACGCCGAAGGCCGCGGCGGCCCAGACGGCGACCAGCAGCGTGACGCCGGGGCCGGTCTGCAGCACGCCGAGGGTGAAGGGCGTGTAGCTGCCGGCGATGAACACGTAGATCGCCGCGTGGTCCAGGCGCATCAGCCAGGCCTTGACCCGGCCGTTGGCCAGGGAGGCCGGCAGCGCGTGGTACAGCGTGGAGATGCCGTACAGCAGGATGCCGGTGGAGGCGAAGATCGCGGCGGCCACCACGTCCGCGACCTCGCCGTGCCCCATCGCCCGCGTCACGAGGATGGGCAGGGCGGCCACGGCCAGCAGGGCGCCCAGGCCGTGGCTGATGGCATTGGCGATCTCTTCGCCGCGGGTCTGCGGACGGTCGGCGGGGACGGTGCGAGCGGTCATGAAGGCGGGCGTGCCGGGTGAGCGTGACGGGGGCGGCGATCGGGCGATTGTCCACGCGCGGGACCAGGTGGCGATACTCCACCGCCTCGGCCGTCCGCTGCGCGGCGCGGCGCCGCGATTCGCGATCTGGCCAGAGGGACAGCCCATGACGACCGTGATCTCCATGCACAGCGCCTTCGAGCGGATGCCCCGGCACCGCCATGATCACGGCTATGTCGCGCTCGTGCTGGCGGGCGGATACGTGGAAGCCGGCGACCGGGGCCGGCTCCGCGTCGAGGCCGGCCAGGCCGTGTTCCACGGGGCGCATGAATCGCATCGCAACGAGTTCTGCGGTCGCGGGGCACGGGTGTTGAACCTGCCGATCGCGGGAATGGGCTGGCCCCCCGTGGCCCCGAGCGATGCGCGAGGCGACGCGCTGGGCCATGTCGACGACGTCGACGCGATCGCCCGTCTCGCCGAGCGCGATCCGGTCCAGGCCGCCGATCTGCTGCGGCGCAGCTTTCGTCCCGTGAAGTCCCGGCTCCAGGACTGGCCCGACCTGCTGGCCGAGGCGCTGGCGGACGATCCGGCGCTCGGCATCGCCGACTGGGCCGATGCGATGGGCCTCGCGCCGCAGTCGATCAGCCGGGGCTTCCGTCTCGCCTACGGCATCAGCCCGAAGCGATACCGCCTGGAACTGCGCGCGCTGCAGGCCCTGCGCCGGCTGCCCGGCTGGCGCGGAACGCTGGCGGCGCTTGCCGCCGAGACGGGCTTCGCGGATCAGGCCCATTTCACGCGCGCCATCGTCGCCCTGACGGGCCAGACGCCGAAGCGGCTCTTGGGTTAAGTCCGTTCAAGAGCAGGCGGGGCGGGCCACCTAGCATCGCGGCATGAAACGCCGCACCTTGCTCTCCGCGCCCGCGATCGTGGGCCTCGCGTCCCTGCTGCCCGCCCTGCGCGCGCGAGCGCAGGCCAAGCCCAATCGGACCCGATGGCGGGTGCGCGCGTCCGAAGGCGCCGATGCGATCGCCTTCCTTGGTCCGCTGTCGGGCACGCAGCTCTACCTGGACTTCTATGCCGCGGAGGCCGCCGCCTTTTCGCCGCGGTTGCCGGCGGCGGTCCGGGACGACGTGGCGCGGCTGTGGAACGAGGCGACGAAGGACGGCTTCGGCCTGCTCGGCCCCAACCTGCAGGTGCTGTTCTCGGCCGACGGCAACGACGCCACGCTCGACAGCTTGCTGACCGCGCTGCGGTCACGGCGGACGGCGATCCTCCCAAGCTACCGGGCGAGCAGCTACTGGAGCGACGCCGACTGGGCCTGGTTCGAGCGCGCGGCGCTGCGGCTCGAGGCGATCCTGGTCGGCCTGCGGGACGCCGGCTTCGCGGCCTTCCGCAAGGAGCGGATCGGCGACCTGGAGCGCCGCATCGCCGAGGTCGGCCGCGCGCTGGCCGGCTTCGACGTGATCGCCTGGCAGGAGAAGCTGACCGGCCGGCACTTCGATCCGGAGATCCAGATCGTGCTGCTGCAGTTCGCCAAGCCGCACGGCATCAAGGTGCAGGGGCAGACCTTCCTTCAATCGGCGGACTACGACACGGCCACCACCGTCCGCATCGCCGCGCACGAGATGCTCCATCCGCCGGTGCCGATGGACGGCCCCGCCGCGACCGCCGCGCTGGCCGCCTTCGAGCGCGATCCGCTGGTCATGCGCATCGTGCGCGAGCACGATCCGCGCTGGGGCTACACGACGCTGGAGGGCCTTGTGAACGAGGACCTGGTCCAGGCGCTGGACCAGTTGATCAGCGAGGCCCTGGGCGTCGCCCGCAATCCGGCCGACCGCTGGCGCAAGGCCGATGACGGCATGCACGTCATCGCCGCCGGGCTGTACGGCCTGCTGCGGCAGGACCGATGGGTGGAGCAGGGCGGGTCGATCGAGCGCTGGCTCGCCGAGGCCGTCCGCGACGGCCGGCTGGCTCCGGCCGTGTTCCATCCCGTCGCGGCGCGGGTGCTGGAACGGCCGGTCGACGCGCTATGGCCCGTGCCGGCGGCCAAACCGTCTTCTTGATGAGATCTTGATACCCGGGCCTCGACCTTCTACACGCCCTTGACCCGCTGATTCCTAGAGTCCATCCATCCCATCCCGCCCTCAATCCAGAGGGCATGGGACCTCGAAAAAATGGATGCACTCTTTCTCGGATTGAGCGTGGTCCTGTTCCTCGTCGCTGTCGGGCTGGCGGTCGCCAGCGACCGGCTGGGGAGCAGGCCATGAACGCGCTCTACTGGCTGACCGGACTCCTCAGCGCCGGTCTGTTCGTCTACCTCCTGATCGCGCTCTGGCGCGCCGAGGAGTTCTGACATGACGAACCTCGCCTGGGCCAACCTGGCCCTCTACCTCGCCGTCACGCTGCTGCTGGCCTGGCCGCTTGCCCGCTGGATCACCGCGCTCGCGCAGGGCCGCGTGCCGCGCTGGATCGCTGCCATCGAGCGCCCGCTGTTCCGCCTGGCCGGCATCCGGTCCGATGAAGGCATGGGCTGGAAGCAGTACGCCGTCGCGCTGCTGGTCTTCAACTTCATCGGCGTGCTCGCGGTCTATGCGCTGCAGCGCCTGCAAGGCGTGCTGCCGCTCAATCCGCAGGGCCTGGGCGCGGTGACGCCCGACTCGGCCTTCAACACCGCCGTCAGCTTCGTCGCCAACACCAACTGGCAGGGCTACGGCGGCGAGTCGACGATGAGCACCCTCACCCAGATGCTGGCGCTGACGGTGCAGAACTTCCTGTCCGCCGCGACCGGCATCGCCGTGGTGTTCGCGCTCATCCGCGGCTTCGCCTCCCGGCTGTCCGGCCACGTCGGCAACTTCTGGGCCGACATCGTCCGCTGCACCCTCTGGCTGCTGCTGCCGCTGTCCTTCCTGCTCGCGGTCGTCTTCGTCCAGCAGGGCGTCATCCAGAACTTCGACGGCTACAAGACCGTGCAGACGATCGAAGCCCAGGACTACCAGACGCCCAAGCTCGGCGCCGACGGCCAGCCGCTCAAGGACGCCCAGGGCCAGCCCGTCATGGAGCACCAGCGCACCGGCGAACAGCAGCTCGCCATGGGTCCGGTCGCCTCGCAGGAGGCGATCAAGATGCTGGGCACCAATGGCGGCGGTTTCTTCAATGCCAACTCCGCGCATCCCTACGAGAACCCGACGCCGCTGACCAACCTGCTGCAGATCGTGGCGATCTTCGTGATCCCCGCGGCGCTGTGCCTGAGCTTCGGCCAACTGGTCGGCGATCGCCGGCAGGGCGTGGCGATCCTGGCCGCGATGAGCGCGCTGTTCATCGCCGGCGTGCTGGTCGCCACCCCCGCCGAGCAGGCCGGCAATCCGCTGGTGGCCGCGCAGGGCGTCGATCTGCAGGCCTCCGAGCTGCAGGCCGGCGGCAACATGGAAGGCAAGGAGACCCGCTTCGGCATCTCGGCCAGCGCGCTCTTCGCGGTGGTCACCACCGCCGCCTCCTGCGGCGCGGTCAACGCGATGCACGACAGCTTCACCCCGATCGGCGGCGCCGTGCCGCTGGTGATGATGCAGCTGGGCGAGGTCGTCTTCGGCGGCGTGGGCACCGGCCTGTACGGCATGCTGATCTTCGCGATCCTCGCCGTCTTCATCGCCGGCCTGATGATCGGCCGCACGCCCGAGTACCTGGGCAAGAAGATCGAGCCCTTCGAGATGAAGATGAGCGCCGTCGCCATCCTCGTCACGCCCATCGTCGTGCTGGCGGGCACCGCGATCGCGGTGCTGTCGGGCGACGGCAAGGCCGGCATCGCCAACCCCGGCGCCCATGGCTTCAGCGAGATCCTCTACGCCTTCACCTCCGCGGCCAACAACAACGGCAGCGCCTTCGCCGGCCTGTCCGCCAACACGCCCTTCTACAACACGCTGCTGGGCATCGCGATGTGGCTGGGCCGCTTCCTGGTGATCGTGCCGGTGCTGGCCATCGCCGGCAGCCTGGCCGCCAAGAAGCGCATCCCCGTCGGCGAAGGCACGCTGCCCACGCACGGCCCGCTGTTCGTCGTCCTGCTCATCGGCACCGTCCTCCTGGTCGGCCTGCTGAACTACGTGCCCGCGCTCGCGCTCGGCCCCGTCGTCGAGCACCTGATGCTCTGGAAGTGAAGCTTCGGAGCCTGACATGACCCAACCCCTCAAGACAGTTCACACCTCGGTGCCGACTTCGGTGCCGACCTCGACGCGCGCCGAGGTCCTCGGCGGCGCCACGCCCTCCGGTCCGGCACCGCACGATCCACCCCCGCCACCGTCACGTTCCAGCGGGAACGGCGGCCTGTGGGATCCCGCGCTGGTGAAGCCGGCGATCCGCGAGTCCTTCGCCAAGCTCGCGCCGTCGGTGCAGCTGCGCAACCCGGTGATGTTCGTCGTCTACGCCGGCAGCCTCCTCACCACCGGCCTGTGGCTGGCGAGCTTCGCCCAGCCCGCGCTGGCGGGCGCCGAGGGCCCCGGCTTCATGCTCGCGATCGCGCTGTGGCTGTGGTTCACCGTGCTCTTTGCCAATTTCGCCGAGGCGCTGGCCGAGGGCCGCTCCAAGGCGCAGGCCGCCTCGCTGCGCGGACTCAAGGCCAAGACCTGGGCGAAGAAGCTCGAAACGCCGCGCCATGGTTCGTCCTGGCATCCGGTGGCCTCGGAGGAGCTGCGCAAGGGCCATGTCGTGCTGGTCGAGGCCGGCGACCTGGTGCCCCTGGACGGCGAGGTCATCGAGGGCGTCGCCTCCGTCGACGAGAGCGCCATCACCGGCGAGTCCGCGCCGGTGATCCGCGAGTCGGGGGGCGACTTCTCGGCCGTCACCGGCGGCACGCGCGTGCTGTCGGACTGGGTCGTCGTGCGCATCGCCGTCAATCCGGGCGAGGCCTTCCTCGACCGCATGATCGCGATGGTCGAGAGCGCCAAGCGCCAGAAGACGCCCAACGAGATCGCGCTCACCATCCTGCTGGTCGCGCTGACGCTGGTGTTCCTGGTCGTGACCGTGACGCTGCTGCCGTACTCGCTGTTCGCGGTCGAGGCGGCCGGCGCGGGCACCGTCGTGTCGATCACCGCGCTGGTGGCGCTGCTGGTGTGCCTGATCCCGACCACCATCGGCGGCCTGCTGTCGGCCATCGGCGTCGCGGGCATGAGCCGGCTGATGCAGGCCAACGTGATCGCCACCTCCGGCCGCGCGGTCGAGGCCGCCGGCGACGTCGACGTGCTGATGCTCGACAAGACCGGCACGATCACGCTGGGCAACCGCCAGGCCAGCGCCTTCCTGCCGGCGCCCGCGCTGCCGGAGCAGGTGCTGGCGGACGCGGCGCAGCTGGCCTCGCTGGCCGACGAGACGCCCGAGGGCCGCAGCATCGTCGTGCTGGCCAAGCAGCGCTTCAACCTGCGGGAGCGCGAGCTGGCCGCGCTGCAGGCGCACTTCGTGCCGTTCACCGCGCAGACCCGCATGAGCGGCGTCGACTTCGGCGATCCCGAGCATCCGAAGCGCCAGCTGCGCAAGGGCGCGGTCGACGCGATCCGCCGCTTCGTCGAGCAGCACGGCGGCCAGATGCCGGCGCAGGTCACCGCGGTGGCGGAGGAGGTCGCGCGCCGCGGCTCCACGCCGCTGGTGGTGGCCGACCTGGCCGACGGCCAGGCGCGGGTGCTGGGCGTCGTCGAGCTCAAGGACATCGTCAAGGGCGGCATCAAGGAGCGTTTCGCGCAGCTGCGCCGGATGGGCATCCGCACGGTGATGATCACCGGCGACAACCGCCTCACCGCCGCGGCGATCGCGGCCGAGGCCGGCGTCGACGACTTCCTCGCCGAGGCCACGCCCGAGGCCAAGCTCAAGCTGATCCGCGACTACCAGGCCGAAGGCCGGCTGGTGGCGATGACCGGCGACGGCACCAACGACGCCCCGGCGCTGGCGCAGGCCGACGTGGCGGTGGCCATGGCCAGCGGCACGCAGGCCGCGAAGGAAGCCGGCAACATGGTCGACCTCGATTCGAATCCGACCAAGCTGCTGGAGATCGTCGAGACCGGCAAGCAGCTGCTGATGACGCGCGGCTCGCTGACCACCTTCTCGATCGCCAACGACGTCGCGAAGTACTTCGCCATCATCCCGGCGATGTTCCTGGGCGTGTACCCGCAGCTGGCCGCGCTCAACGTGATGGGCCTGCACAGCCCGGCGTCGGCGATCCTGTCGGCGGTCATCTTCAACGCGCTGATCATCGTGGCGCTGATCCCGCTGGCCCTGAAGGGCGTGGCCTACCGCCCCATCGGCGCGGCCGCGCTGCTGCGACGCAACCTGTGGATCTACGGCCTGGGCGGCCTGATCGTGCCCTTCATCGGCATCAAGGCGATCGACCTGCTGCTGGTCGCGCTGCGTCTCGTGTGACGCGGAGGAACTCACCATGAACTCGACTCTCAAGATGCTGCGTCCGGCGCTGGTCGGCTTCGCGCTGCTCAGCGCCGTCACCGGCCTGCTGTACCCGGCCGCGGTCACCGGCGTGGCCAGGACGCTGTTCCCGTTCCAGGCCGAGGGCAGCCTGGTGCTGCGCGACGGCCGCGTGATCGGCTCCGAGCTGATCGGCCAGAGCTTCTCGTCGCCGCGCTACTTCTGGGGCCGTCCGTCGGCCACCGCGCCGATGGCCAACAACGCGACCGGCTCCAGCGGCTCCAACCAGGGACCGACCAACCCGGCCCTGGTCGACGCGGTCAAGGCACGCGTCGAGGCGCTCAAGGCCGCCGACCCGGACAACCGCGCGCCGGTGCCGGTCGACCTGGTCAGCGCCTCGGCCAGCGGGCTGGACCCGCACATCAGCATGGCCGCCGCCCGCTACCAGGCCGCCCGCGTCGCGCGCGAGCGCGGGCTGCCGGTCGAGGCCGTCCAGCGCCTGATCCAGGCCAACACCGAGGCCCGCGACCTGGCGGTGCTCGGCGAGCCGCGCGTCAACGTGCTCAAGCTCAACCTCGCTCTCGACAAGGCGCCCTCCGCTCGTTGAATGTCATGAAGACCTGTCTGTCCGCCAGCTCATGGCCGTTCCGGGTCGGCTTCGACGACGCTCATGCAGCGCGCGAAACGGCTGGGAGAAACGGCTGGGCGAAACGACTGGGCGATACGGGCGTCGTGCTGAGCGTCTCCCGGACCTTCTGACCGCCGCGGCCCGCCATCCAGGGAGAGAATCGCCGAATGCCCAGCGCCGCCGACGAGAGACCTGACCCCGACAGCCTGCTGGCGCAGCTCCGCCAGCAGGAGGAGGCGGCGTCGCGCGGTCGCCTGCGCATCTACTTCGGCGCCTCGGCCGGGGTGGGCAAGACCTTCGCGATGCTGCAGGCGGCGCGGCATCTGGCCGGGCAGGGCCGTGCGCCGCTGGTCGGCGTCGTCGAGACCCATGGCCGCGCCGAGACCGCCGCCTTGCTCGAGGGCCTGCCGCGGCTGCCGATGCAGCAGGTGGCCTACCGCGACCGCACGCTGCCGGAGTTCGACCTCGACGGCGCGCTCGAGCGGCTGCGCGGCCAGCCGGACGCGCTGATCCTGGTGGACGAGCTGGCGCATTCCAACGTCGCCGGCTCGCGGCATCCCAAGCGCTGGCAAGACGTCGAGGAACTGCTGGCCAACGGCATCAGCGTCTACACCACCGTCAATGTCCAGCACCTGGAGAGCCTGAACGACGTCGTCGGCGGCATCACCGGGGTGCGGGTGCAGGAGACGCTGCCCGACACCTTCTTCGACCGCGCGGACGAGGTGGTGCTGGTGGACACGCCCGCCGACGAGCTGCTCGCGCGGCTCAAGGCCGGCAAGGTCTACCAGGGCGCGCAGGCCGAGCGCGCCGGCCAGCACTTCTTCCGCAAGGGCAACCTGATGGCGCTGCGCGAGCTCGCGCTGCGCCGCACCGCCGATCGTGTCGAGGACGACGTGCAGGCCTGGCGCAGCAACGAGCGCATCGCGCCGGTCTGGAAGACCGAGGCGGCCATCCTCTGCGCGATCGGACCGGGCGACGAGGCGGAATCGGTGGTGCGCAGCGCCGCGCAGCTGGCGCAGCAGCTGGCGGTGAGCTGGCATGCGATCCATGTCGAGACGCCGGCGCTGCACCGGCTGCCGGATGCGCGGCGCGAGCGCACGCTGCGCGTGGTGCGACTGGCGCAGGACCTGGGCGCCACGACGGCGGTGCTGGCGGGGCAGGACCCGGCGCCGGCCCTGGCCGAGTACGCGCGCGAGCACAACCTGTCCAAGCTGCTGATGGGCCGCGGCGCGCCCTCGTCGCGGCGCTGGGGCCGCCGCGGTGTGGCGGCCCGCCTGGGCGGCGCCGCGCCGGAGCTGGACCTGATCCAGGTCGGCGCATCGGCCACGCAGCGCAGCAGCGCCGACGAGCGCGACCCCGGCTTCGGCGCCGCGCCGCGTCGCTACCTCTGGGCGACGCTGGCCTGCGTGGGCGTGGCGCTGGCCTGCTGGCCGCTGTCGCACCGGATCGCCAACGACAACATCGTCATGCTGTTCCTGCTCGGCGTCGTCGGGGTGGCGATGCGCTGGGGCCGCGGGCCGGCGGTGCTGGCGAGTTTCCTGAGCGTCGCGCTGTTCGACTTCCTCTTCGTCGCGCCCAAGCTGAGCCTGGCGGTCAGCGACGTGCAATACGTGATCACCTTCGCGGTGATGCTGGCCGTCGGCCTGGTCACCGGGCAGCTGACGGCGGGGCTGCGGTATGAGGCCCGCGTCTCTTCCGAGCGCGAGGCGCGGGCGCGCGGGCTGTTCGAGCTCACCCGCGAGCTGGCCGGCGCGCTGCAGACCGAGCAGGTGGTGGCGACGGCCGAGCAGCAGATCGCGCAGCAATTCGGCGGACGGGCGCTGCTGCATGTGCTCGACGAGGACGACCGGCTGCAGCCGTCGCCCACCGAGCAGGCGCTGCCGCCGGGCGAGCGCTCCGACGCGGGCACGGCGCGCTGGGCGCTGGACCACGAGCAGGCGGCGGGACTGGGCACCGACACGCTGCCGGGCAGCCAGTGGTTCTACCTGCCGCTGCGCGCGCCGATGCGCACCCGCGGCGTGCTGGCGCTGCGCCCCGGCGACGCGCGCACGCTGCTGCTGCCCGAGCGCCGGGCGCAGCTCGAGACCGCCGCGCGCATCGCCGGCCAGGCGCTGGAGCGGGTGCATTACGTCGAGGTCGCGCAGCAGGCGCTGCTGCAGATCGAGTCGGAGCGGCTGCGCAACTCGCTGCTGTCGGCGCTGTCGCATGACCTGCGCACGCCGCTGGCGGCGCTGCAGGGCCTGGCCGAGACGCTGGCCCGGCGCGAGCTCGATGCCGGCGCCGCCGAGACCGCGCGGGCGATCGAGCAGCAGTCGCTGCGCATCAACGCGATGGTCCACAACCTGCTGGACATGGCGCGTCTGCAGAGCGGCGCGCTCAAGCTCAACCGGCAGTGGCAGCCGGTGGACGAGGTGGTCGGCAGCAGCCTGCAGCTGATGGGGACGACGCTGGCGCGACATCGCGTCGTGCTGGATGTGCCGGCGACGCTGCCGATGGTGGAACTGGACGCGGTGCTGATCGAGCGGGTGCTGGTCAACCTGCTGGAGAACGCGGCGAAGTACACGCCGCCGGGTAGCGAGATCCGCGTGATCGCGCGGGCGATCGGCGACGCGCGCGCGCTGCAGGCGGGCGAGGGCGAGATGCGCCTGTCCGTCGAGGACAACGGCCCGGGGCTGCCGCCCGGTCGCGAGGAGGCGCTGTTCGAGAAATTCGCGCGCGGCCATGCCGAGTCGCACCTGCCGGGCGTCGGCCTGGGGCTGGCGATCTGCCGTGCCATCATGCAGGCCCACGGCGGCAGCATCCGGGCCGAACGCGCGACGCCGCAGGGCGGGGCGCGCTTCAGCCTCTCGCTGCGCCTGGGTCAATCGCCGGCGCTGCCGGCCTTCGAAGAAGACGGGGAACCGCTGCCGTGAGCGAGCCGCAGCCGATCGCGCTGATCGTCGAGGACGAACCGAACATCCGCCGCTTCGTGCGGCTGGCCCTGGAGGGCGAGGGCTGGTCCGTGCACGAGGCCGGCACCTTGCGCCAGGGCCTGATCGACGCCGGCACCCGGCGGCCGGACCTGGTCATCCTCGACCTGGGCCTGCCGGACGGCGATGGCCAGGACTTCCTGCGCGACCTGCGCGCCTGGTCGCAGGTGCCGGTGATCGTGCTGTCCGCGCGTGGCGCGGAGGACGACAAGATCGCCGCGCTGGACCATGGCGCCGACGACTACCTGAGCAAGCCCTTTGGCGTCGGCGAGCTGATGGCGCGCGTGCGCGTCGCGCTGCGCCGCAGCCAGGCGCGGGCCAGCGAGCAGCAGGATCCGGTGTTCCGTTTCGGCGAGGTCGAGGTCGACCTGGCCGCGCGCCGCGTGCGCCGCGCGGCGCAGGACGTGCACCTGACGCCGATCGAGTACCGCCTGCTCAGCCACCTCATCGGCAACGCCGGCAAGGTGCTGACGCACCGCCAGCTGCTGAAGGCGGTGTGGGGGCCGTCGCAGGTCGAGCAGAACCACTACCTGCGCGTCTACATGGGCAACCTGCGCCAGAAGCTGGAGGCCGAGCCGGCCAGCCCGCGGCACCTGTTGACCGAGACTGGCGTGGGCTACCGGCTCATGCCCTGAGCGCCGGCGATCCCGCGCGGGCCGCGTCCCCTGTAGCATTGCCCGCACGCCCGCCCCGGGCGCTGGCTCGATAACACGCTCAAAAGGAGAGATCTCATGATTCAGCAGGCCCAGGTCGAACTCGCCAAGACCTTCTTCGAGCAGTCGAAGAAGGCGTTCGAGCAGAACTACGCGGCGTGGAGCACGGTGCTCGCGTCGCAGAAGGCGATCATGGAATCGATGCGCGCGGCGGGCACGCCCTTCGAGGTCGCAGCCGACGAGTTCCAGAAGCTCATCGATTTCCACGAACAGCAGTTCCGCGCGACGGTCGACTTCATGACCAAGCTGCAGGCGGACTACGCCAAGCTGGTGCAGAAGAAGGGCAAGTGAGCCCGCGCGGCCGTCGTGGCCGCGTCCCCGGCCCTGCGGCGAGCAGGGGCGTCACGCGCGGTTGACGCCGTCATCGCCGCGGTGGAAGAATCGCGCCCACGCCGCCGAGGCCCACCGCCCGCGCGCTCCCTCAACCTCTTTGCCATCCAGGAGGTGCCCGATGAAGAACCCGACGCTCACCCTTCGCTGATCGCCGACGGCTGTCCGGATCCTTCCGATTCCTTCGCCGCGATGCCCCCACCGGTCCTGATGCCGGTGCCGCATGGCGCGCCACCTTCCGCTCCCCGTCGGTCCCTTGACCTCATGAGGTCCTGCTCGCGCCAACAACGCGACAGGCCGACGGATTCATGCATCTCATCTCCCTGCCGCTGCCGCCCTCGGCGCGCGCGGCGACCCCTGCGGGCCTGAGCCCGCTGCCTGACCCCACGGGCCCCGGCGTCGAGCGGTTGCCGCTGTCGACGCTGGCCGGCCAACAGGTCGTCATCGAGGAAGCCTTCGATGGCGCCGATGCCGAACTGGGCTTCGACGCGCGCGGCGAGTTGCGGCTCGCCTCGAAGGGCCGGCCCCTGGCGGGCGGCTTCGGCGAGCGCCCCTTCATCCCGCTGAAGATCTGGGCCCTGGCCCATGAGCATCGACTGATGGAGCGGCTCGGCGACCGCCTCGCGCTGCACGGCGCCTGGACCTACGCGATGCGTCGCGTCTGGTACGACCGGCTGCCGCATTACTTCATCGCGACCGAACTGGTCGATCGCGACAGCGGCCACTGCCTGTCGACATCGCGTCGGCTGGCGCTGCTCGAAGGCTCACCGGTGCTGAGCGCGCCGGTGCTCTACGCGGGGCCGATGCCGACCCACCCGCAATGGCTGGAGCCGCTGCTGCGCGCGTCGCTCGCGGCCTCGACCGACTGGCGCCGCGCCTTCGAGGCGGTGGCGATCCGCGAGTCGCTGCCGGCGGCGCTGTGGCAGTCGCGCGCCGACCGCAGCGGCCCGGCGGCGGGGCTGATCGTCAAGGTCGAGGACGACCGGCAGGTGCTGGCGCGCTACCGTCTGGTGCAGTCTGCGGAAGAGGGCCCGAGCCCCTTGCCCTCGCTGCTGCCCAACGCGCTCGCGGGCGGCGCGGACCTGTTCGCGGCGCAGCCGACGGTGCACTGGCGCGACCTCGGCCTGAAGACGCTGCGCTCGCTGGGCGCGCTGCGAGCGCTGTCCGCCGGCGCGCCCGAGCGGCGGTGCGCCTGATGCCGGCGATGCGCTTGAACGCCTGTTGCGTGCCTGCCTCTTGCGACGGGCCTGGCGCCGGAGATGCGCCCGCGTCGCGTGGTCGAATGCCTTGGCGGACGGCCGGCCCGATCCGGGCGTCAGGTCCGGCCGGGCCAGCCCGCCATCCAGCGGTCCATCACATCGCCCAAGGCCACGCGCAGCGCCGGCCCGTGCGCCTTCGCGTCGCTGCGCAGCGCGTCCAGCGGGACCCGCGCCTCCGCGAGCTCGCCGGCATGCCCGATCAGCCATTGCTCCAGCCGCGCCGGATCGCATTCCAGATGGAACTGCAGGGCGAGTGCGAAGTCCTCGACCGCGAAGGCCTGATGCGGGCACAGCGGCGTTGTCGCGAGGCTGGCGCATCCGGCGGGGATCTCGAACTGGTCGCCGTGCCAATGCAGCACCGGCTGGCCTTGCGCCAGCGGCGCGAGCGGCGAATCGCGGCCGGCGTCGGTCAAGGTCAACGGCGCGAAGCCGATTTCCTTGCGGCCGTGCGCCATCGGCCTCACCGATGCGCCGAGCGCCCGCGCCATCAACTGCGCGCCCAGGCAGATGCCCAGCAGCGGCCGCCGCGCGGCGAGGCGCCGATGGATCAGCGCCAGCTCGTCGTTCAGATACGGATACAGCGCGTCGTCATACGCGCCGATCGGGCCGCCGAGCACCACGAGCAGGTCGACCGCATCCAGGTCCACGTCCCGCAGGTCGTCCACGCCGGCATCCCGCGTGAGGAAGCGCGTGAAGTCGCGCGCCTCGAGCGCTGGCCGCAGCAGGCCGAGGTCTTCGAAAGCCAGGTGGCGCAGGGCCAGGACGGTCTTGAGCGTGGACATGGTGCGGGCGCGGCCGGCGCGCGGGAGGAGGGTGAGCGCCGAGTATCCGCGCCCGCCCGGCCCCGGCCATCGTCTGATCGTCCAGACGACCTATCCATTCGTACAGGCTCGCCGATGGGCGCTTCAGGCTTGGGGGCTGCGCTCAGGCGGGATGCGGCTGCCGTGCGGCCGCGGGGCCCTTGCGGATGCGCCAGGCCTGTACCGCCATGACGATCAGGAAGAGCAGCAGCACCACGCCGATGGCCTTCTGCAGCGCCGGGTCGTCGGGGCCGGTGAACAGCGGCGCGCCGACGGGCACGCGGGTGAAGGTCTCGTTGAGCCCCGGGATCATGTGGAAGAACAGCGTGGCGGAGTAGCCCAGCGTTTCCGCGTACGGCGAGAAGCCGCCGAGGAAGCGCGTGCGGGCCGCGGCGGCGGCGATCGCCAGCGTGACCAGGGTGACGATGGCCAGCGTGTGCGCGATGTTGAAGCCGCCGTGGCGGAAGATGCCGAAGGCCGTCAGGCAGGTGACGACGGTGCACCAGACGTAGAGGCGTCCCCAGGTGGATGCGCCGTCGATGCGGCCGTGGCGCAAGAGCATCGCGTAGCCGGCCACGAGGGCCACCAGCGCGAAGGCCGTGTGCACGGCGCCGAGAAGGGTCAGACCGAACATGAATGCTCCTGCAAGGCCGCATCGGCGCGGCGAGCCGGAGCGCGGCGCACTCCAGGTTCAAAGCTAGAGGGCGGGTGCGGTAGGCGCATCGATCGGATGGGGGAGGCGACGGGGTGGGTTTTCCCCAGGAACATGCCTGCGCCGCTGCCCGCCCGCCGGCCCCGCCGCGGGCCGGTGGGCGCCGCGGGCCATGGGCCAGAATGGCGGGATGAATCCGCCCGCCGCGACGCCGCGCGTCACCGTCCAGACCGAAGACTTCGACCTCAGCGCCGAGACGCTGGCGCTGCGCGCCGCGGATGGTGGCGTCGGGGCCGTCGTCAGCTTCGTCGGCACGGTCCGCGACGGCGCGGACGGGACGCCGGTGTCGCTGATGGAGCTGGAGCATTACCCCGGCATGACCGAGGCCTCGATCGAGGCCATGATCGACGAGGCCTTCCGCCGCTTCGACCTCCGGGGCGCGCGCGTCATCCACCGCGTCGGCCCGTTGCGGCCGCGCGAGCAGATCGTGCTGGTGCTGGTCAGCGCGCGGCATCGCGGCCAGGCCTTCCAGGCCTGCGAGTTCCTGATGGACTACTTGAAGACGCAGGCGCCGTTCTGGAAGAAGGAGCACGGACCGGACGGCGCCCGCTGGGTCGACGCCCGCGTCGCCGACGACGAGGCGCTCGCCCGATGGGGCATTCACGTGGAGGGGAATGGTCGATGAGCTGGTTGCAAGTGGCGGCGGTGTCCGTCGGGGCCTCGGGCGGCGCGCTGGCGCGCTGGGGCGCGGGCCTGTGGCTGAACACGAAGTGGCAGGGCTTTCCGCTGGGCACGCTGGCGGTGAACCTGGTCGGCGGCTTCCTGATCGGCATGGCGCTCGAGTGGTTCGGCCGCTATCCCGATGACCTGCTCAAGCTGCTGCTGGTCACTGGCTTCCTGGGCGGCCTCACCACCTTCTCCTCGTTCTCGGGCGAATCGCTGTCGCTGCTGCAGCGCGGCGAGTTCCTGATGGCGCTGTCGCACTCGGCCGCGCATGTCGTCGGTGCGCTGGCCGCGGCCGCGGCCGGCCTCAAGGTCATGCAGATGCTGACCTCGGCATGAGCGCCGCAAGCACCGTGAGTCCAGCAGGCATTGCGAGCGCAGCAGACTCGGTGAACGCCGGGCGGCCGCGTTTCCCCCCCGCGTTGCGGCCGGGTGACACCGTCGCGGTGATGGCGCCGTCGTCTGGCGTCCGTCCCGCGATGCATGAGCGACTCGATGCGGCACTGGCGTTGCTGCGCGCCAAGGGGTTCGCGGTCCGCGAGGGGCGCTCGCTGCGCCGGCAGGAGCAGGGCGCGAGCGCGAGTGGTCCCGCGCGCGCGGCGGAATTGATGGCGGCGCTGCTCGACCCCACGGTCGCGGCGGTCATCCCGCCCTGGGGAGGTGAGTTGGCCATCGAGGTGCTGGAGCATCTCGACTTCGACCGCCTGCGAGAGGCGCCGCCCAAGTGGTTCAGCGGCTTCTCGGACCTGTCGACGATCCAGTTGCCTTTGCTGGTGCGGGCGGGCTGGGCATCGCTGCAAGGGCCGAATCTCATGCAGCTGGCCGATCCGGCGCTGGATGCGGTGTCGGCACGGATCTTCGATGCCTGGGCCAGTGGCGCCGGCGCCGAACTGGCGCAGCCGCAGGCACCGGGGACGCTTGTCCGTGCGCTGGACGATGGCGCCGGGCCGCTGACCATCGAGGGCCGGATGCTCGGCGGCTGCCTGGATTCGGTGTCGAGGCTGGCGGGAACGCCGTTCGGCGACATCCGGGCGTTCCGGGCCGCCTGCGGCGCCGGCGAGCGGCCGATCCTGTTCTTCGAGGTGGCCGAGCTGCCGCCCTTCGAGTTGGCGCGGGCACTGCATGGCCTGCGGTTGGCGGGTTGGTTCGAGGACGCGGCGGGCGTGGTCCTGGGGCGCAGCGCGGTGCCGGAGGCGGTCGCGTCGGCCGGCGACTTCACCGAGCGCGATGCGCTGCGGCGCGCGCTCGGCGGCCTGAGCTGCCCGGTGCTGGTGGACGTGGACATCGGCCACGTGGCGCCGCAGTGGTCGATCGTGCAGGGTGCTTCCACCCGCTTGCACGGGGCGGATGGCCGCCTGGTGCTGGAGCAGAGATTGATCTGAAGCGCAGGCCGCCGCTGGGCACCCGCCTTGCCACGATCCCAGCATCTTGAAATATGGGGACACACTCCCAGTTGGGGTCGCAACGGAGGTTTTTCCCATGCGAGTCGACAAGCTCACCACCCGGTTTCAGGAAGCGTTGGCGGAGGCCCAGAGCCTCGCGGTGACGCGCGACAACCCCTACATCGAGCCCGCCCACGTGCTGGGCGCGATGCTGGCCCAGGACGAGGGCCCCAAGGCGCTGCTGGAGCGGGCCGGCGTGAAGGTGCCGGCCTTGAAGGCGGCCGTCGACGCGATCCTCACCGGCCTGCCGCAGGTGCAGGGCGAGGGTCAGCAGGTCCAGCCCAGCCGCGACCTGATCGGCCTGATTCAGGCCGCGGAGAAGGAGGCCGCCAAGCGCGGCGACCACTTCATCGCCAGCGAGATGTTCCTGCTCTCCCTGGCCGACGCGAAGAGCGACCTGGCCGGCGTCGTGCGCGGCCATGGCCTGACGCGCAAGGCCCTGGAGACGGCGATCGAGGCGGTACGCGGCGGTCAGAAGGTCGACAGCCAGGAATCGGAAAGCAACCGCGAGGCGCTGAAGAAGTACACCCTCGACCTGACCGAGCGCGCCCGCGCCGGCAAGCTCGATCCGGTGATCGGCCGCGACGACGAGATCCGCCGCGCGATCCAGGTGCTGCAGCGCCGCAGCAAGAACAACCCGGTGCTCATCGGTGAGCCCGGCGTCGGCAAGACCGCCATCGTCGAAGGCCTGGCCCAGCGCATCGTCAACGGCGAGGTGCCCGAATCGCTCAAGGACAAGCGCGTCCTGGTGCTGGACATGGCCGGCCTGCTCGCCGGCGCCAAGTTCCGCGGTGAATTCGAGGAACGCCTGAAGTCCGTGCTCAAGGAAGTCGCCGCCGACGAGGGCCGCATCATCCTGTTCATCGACGAGATCCACACCATGGTCGGCGCCGGCAAGGCCGAGGGCGCCATCGACGCCGGCAACATGCTCAAGCCCGCGCTCGCGCGCGGCGAGCTGCACTGCATCGGCGCCACCACGCTGGACGAGTACCGCAAGTACGTCGAGAAGGACGCCGCGCTCGAGCGCCGCTTCCAGAAGGTGCTGGTCGACGAGCCCAGCGTCGAGGCGACGATCGCCATCCTGCGCGGCCTGCAGGAGAAGTACGAGGTCCACCACGGCGTCGAGATCACGGACCCGGCCATCGTCGCCGCGGCCGAGCTCTCGCATCGCTACATCACCGACCGCTTCCTGCCCGACAAGGCCATCGACCTGATCGACGAGGCCGCCGCCAAGATCAAGATCGAGATCGACTCCAAGCCCGAGGCGATGGACCGGCTCGACCGCCGCATGATCCAGCTCAAGATCGAGCGCGAGGCCGTGCGCAAGGAGACCGACGAGGGCTCGCAGCGCCGCTTCACGCTGATCGAGGAAGAGCTGCTCAAGCTCCAGCGCGAGTACAACGACCTGGAGGAGATCTGGACCGCCGAGAAGGCACAGGCCCAGGGCTCCGCGCACGTCAAGGAAGAGATCGACCGGATCAAGTTCCAGATCGAGGAGCTCAAGCGCAAGGGCGACTTCAACAAGGTCGCCGAGCTGCAGTACGGCAAGCTGCCGGAGCTGGAGAAGCGCCTGAACGAAGCCCAGGCCAAGGAGGCCGGCAAGGCCAGGGACAAGTCCGTCCCGCAGTTGCTGCGCACGATGGTCGGCGCCGAGGAGATCGCCGAGGTGGTCTCGCGCGCGACCGGCATCCCGGTGTCCAAGCTGATGCAGGGCGAGCGCGACAAGCTGCTGCAGATGGAAGCGAAGCTGCATGAGCGCGTCGTCGGCCAGGACGAGGCCATCGTCGCCGTGGCGGATGCGATCCGCCGCTCGCGCGCCGGGCTGTCCGACCCGAACAAGCCGCTGGGCAGCTTCCTGTTCCTGGGCCCGACGGGCGTCGGCAAGACCGAGCTGTGCAAGGCGCTCGCCGGTTTCCTGTTCGACAGCGAGGACCACATGGTCCGCATCGACATGAGCGAGTTCATGGAGAAGCACTCGGTCAGCCGCCTGATCGGCGCGCCTCCGGGTTATGTCGGCTACGACGAGGGCGGCTACCTGACCGAGGCCGTGCGCCGCAAGCCCTACAGCGTGCTGCTGCTGGACGAGGTCGAGAAGGCCCATCCGGACGTGTTCAACGTGCTGCTGCAGGTGCTGGACGATGGCCGCCTGACCGACGGCCAGGGCCGCACCGTGGACTTCAAGAACTGCGTGATCGTGATGACGTCCAACCTGGGCTCGCAGCACATCATGGCGCTGCAGGGCGAGTCCGACGAGGTGATCCGCGACGCGGTGTGGGGCGAGGTCAAGGCGCATTTCCGCCCCGAGTTCCTCAACCGCATCGACGAGACGGTGATCTTCCATGCGCTGGGCCAGGCGCACATCAAGTCGATTGCGAAGATCCAGCTGCGGCAGCTGGAACAGCGGCTGGACAAGCTCGAGATGAAGCTCGACGTCAGCGACGAGGCGCTCGACGAGCTGGCCAAGGTCGGCTTCGATCCAGTCTTCGGCGCGCGGCCGCTCAAGCGCGCGATCCAGCAGCGCATCGAGAACCCGCTGTCCAAGCTGATCCTGCAGGGCCGCTTCGGTCCGAAGGACGTGATCCCGGTCGGTGTCGAGCACGGCATCGGCGGCGAGCCGGGCGAGTTCTCGTTCGGACGCGTCGTCCACTGATCGCGCCGGCGGGCGCCGGAACGACCGCGGGGCGCCCAGGCGCCCCGCGCCTGTTTCAGGCCCGCAGCTTCTCCAGCACCTCGGACCGGAACTCGCGCTGGTACAGCACGTAGACCACGCCGGCCGTGGCGAGCATCAGCGCCCAGGGCGAGAAGAACCAGGCCACCACCGGGAAGGCCAGGTAGTAGCCGCGCAACCCGTCGTTGAAGGCCTCGGCGGCCATGCCCACGACCGCGCCGGCGCGGTCGGCGAACTGCTCGCGGGCCTCGGGCCCCTGTTGCTCGAACTGGCCCGCCTCCGGCGCGGAGGCCACCAGCAGCGCGCCGAAGGTGTACTGCCGCATGCTCCAGGTGAAGCGGAAGAAGGCGTAGACGAAGATGCCGGTCAGCAGCGCCAGCTTGATGTCGAAGACCAGGGTGCTGGTCTTCACCGTGAAGGGCAGCTCCAGCACCATCGCGCTGGTCTGCTCGCTCGCGCCCAGCGCGGCCAGCAGGCCGCCGATGATCAGGATGGTCGTCGACGCGAAGAAGGACGGACTCGATAGCAGCGCCTGGCTGACCGCGCCGTCCAGCACCCGCATCTCGCGGTAGGTCAGCTGCAGCATCCACTGGCGCCGCACCCGGTTCGTGATCGCCAGCAGCGAGCCTTGCCCCTCCGCATGGTGCTTGGAGAAGTGGGCGTAGGCGACCCAGGTCAGGAAGTACAGGCCCAGGGCGGCCCAGTCCAGCAGCGGCAGCGCGGTCAGCAGTTGTCGGAGCGATTGCATCGCGCGAGTGTAGAGGCCGGGGTGCGCGGCGGGACCGGGACGGCCCCGCCGCCGGCAGGCGTCAGACCGGCAGGTCGAACACCAGCACCTCGGCGTCCTCGCCGGCTTCCAGCGTGATGGCCGCTTCCTTGGCCAGCTGCAGCGCGTCGCCCGCGCCCAGCGCCTCGCCGTTGACGCTCAGCCGGCCGCGCACGACATGCACGTAGGCGAGCCGGTCCGGCGCCAGCGGCAGCTCGGCGCGTTCATCGCCGTTGAACAGGCCGGCGTACAGGCGCGCGTCCTGGTGGATGGACACCGAGTCCTGCGCGCCGTCCGGCGAGGCGACCAGGCGCAGCCGGCCGCGCTTGTCCGCCTCGGCGAAGTGCTTCTGCTCGTAGCCGGGCGTCACGCCCTGCCGGTCCGGCATCACCCAGATCTGCAGGAAGTGGGTCTCGCCGTCCTTGGAGTGGTTGAACTCGCTGTGCATCACGCCGGTGCCGGCGCTCATGCGCTGCACGTCGCCCGGGCGGATCACGCCGGCGTTCGCGCCGCCCGGCTTGCCGTTGCCCATGCTGTCCTGGTGCGCCAGCTCGCCGCTCAGCACGTAGCTGATGATCTCCATGTCGCGGTGGCCGTGCGTGCCGAAGCCGGTGCCGCCGGCGATGCGGTCCTCGTTGATCACCCGCAGCGGGCCGAAGCCCATGCGGCGCGGGTTGTAGTAGTCCGCGAACGAGAAGCTGTGGAAGCTCTTGAGCCAGCCGTGATCGGCATAACCGCGGTCCGAGGACTTGATGACTTCACGCATTTGAATGCTCCTTCTCTGGCCTGTGGTGGCGGGCCGTTGTGTTGCGATGGGTTCACTGTAGGGACGAGGGCCTCTCCCGAGGGGGAGGGGGCTTGAAGCCACCATTCAAATAAGATGAAGGAATGTCACAGCAAGACAAACGACGGGTGCTGACGCCGGAGGCGCTGGCCATGATGGACAGCATCGCGCGCAGCGGCAGCTTCGCCGCGGCGGCGCGGGAGATGGGGAAGGTGCCGTCGGCGCTGACCTATTCGGTGCGGCAGCTGGAGGAGGCGCTGGACGTGCTGCTGTTCGACCGCAGCTCGCGCCAGGCGGTGCTGACCGCCGCCGGCCATGAACTGCTGACCGAGGGCCGGCGGCTGCTGCAGGAGATGGACGCGGTCGCGAACCGGGTCAAGCGCGTGGCCACCGGCTGGGAAAGCGAGCTCACCATCGCCTTCGACGACGCGGTCGCGCGGCGCGCGATCTTCGACCTGATGGAGACCTTCTACCAGGAGAAGGAGGACGGCAAGCCGCCGCCCACCCGCCTGAAGTTGCGCACCGAGGTCTTGTCGGGCACCTGGGAGGCGCTGATCTCCGGCCAGGCCGACCTGGCCATCGGCACCAGCGCGCAGCCGCCGGGCAGCTCGGTGGTCTGCGAGGTGCTCGGGCCGATGGAGATGGTGTTCTGCGTCGCGCCGCACCATCCGCTGGCGGAGTTCGAGGGCGTGCTGACCTCGGCCGAGATCGCGCGCCACCGCATCGTCGCGGTGGCGGACACGGCGCGCAGCCTCGCGCCGATGACGGTGGGGGTGGTGCCCGGGCAGGAGGTGCTGACCGTGCCCTCGATGGCAACCAAGCTGGAGGCCATGCTGCGCGGCCTGGGCGTGGGGTTCCTGCCGACGCCGATGGTGCGCCGCCACATCGACGCCGGTCGGCTCGTGAGGAAGGAGACCTTCCAGGGGAAGCGGATCTCGCCGATGCATTACGCGTGGCGCAACACTGGCCACCGGCCCGCCAAGGCGCTGGCCTGGTGGCTCGAGCGGCTCAAGAGCGAGGCGACGCGGCGCTCGCTGCTGGAGCAGCACGAGGGCCTGCTGCTGTGAGCGGTGCGGGGCGCTCGGGCAGCGGCGAGGCGCAAGCCGCCGATGCTGGCGTCGATCACGTTGATCAAGGCGATCGCGGCGATGGCCGCCGCGCCGGCAGGTATGTGGGCCGCTTCGCGCCATCGCCGACCGGGCCGCTGCATGAGGGCTCGCTCGTGGCCGCGCTGGCGAGCTGGCTCGATGCGCGGGCGCATGGCGGACGCTGGCTGATCCGGATCGAGGACGTCGACGGGCCGCGCTGTCCGGCCGGTGCCGATGCGATGGTGCTGTCGCAGCTCGCCCAGGTGCGATTGCTGCCGGACGCGCCGCCGGTGTGGCAGTCCCGGCGCGGTGCGGCCTACCAGGCGGCGCTCGACCGGCTGGTCGCCGCCGGCTGGGCCTATCCCTGCGGCTGCTCGCGCAAGGACATCGCCGAGGCGATCGCGGCGCGCGGCGGGCTGCGGGAGCGCCATGGCGAGCTGGTCTATCCCGGCACCTGCCGCCATGGCCTGCACGGCAAGCCGGCGCGCGCCTGGCGTCTGCGCAGCACCGCCGGCGTCGGGGAGGGCAGTGACGCGCAGGCGCCGCTGTACATCTCCTGGCAGGACCGCCGGCTCGGGCCGCAGTCGCAGGACCTGACGGACGAGGTGGGCGATGTCGTCCTGAAACGCGCCGACGGGCTGTGGGCCTATCAGCTGGCGGTCGTCGTCGACGACGGTTGGCAGGGCGTGACCGACGTGGTCCGCGGCGAGGACCTGGCCGACAACACGCCCCGGCAGATCCGGCTGCAGGAATTGCTGGGCCTGCCGCGCCCGCGCTACCTGCACACGCCGCTGGTGCTGGGCGACAACGGCGAGAAGCTGTCCAAGCAGAACGGCGCCCGGGCGCTGGACCTGGGCGACCCGCTTGCCTCGCTGCGCCGTGCCGGCGAGCGCCTGGGCCTGCCGGCCCTGCCGGCGCGGACGATGCCCGAGTGGCTCGAGCGCGCGGTGGCCGCGTGGCCGGCCCGCCAGCCCTGAGGCTCGGCCGCGCCGCGTCCAGCCCGTGCGTGAACCCGTGGCACGGCCGGGCGGTCCGGCGGCTGGCATGATCACGCCTTTGCGTTCCCGATGTCTGCGGACATCCCCTTTCAAGGAATCCTTCGATGAAAACGACCGACAGCGGCCTGCAATACGACGACACCACGCCGGGCACCGGCGCCACGGCCCGTGCCGGCCAGGACGTGAAGGTCCATTACACCGGCTGGCTGTTCAAGGACGGCCAGAAGGGCGCCAAGTTCGATTCCAGCAAGGACCGCGGCGAGCCCTTCGAGTTCGAGCTCGACGGCGGCATGGTCATCAAGGGCTGGGATGAAGGCGTGCAGGGCATGCAGGTCGGCGGGACCCGGGTCCTGGTGATCCCGCCGCAACTCGGTTATGGCGCGCGCGGCGCGGGCGGCGTGATTCCGCCGAACGCGACGCTGATGTTCGAGGTGGAACTGTTGGGCGTCTCCGGCGGCGCCGAGCCGATCACGCTGAACCAGCTGACCAAGACCGCCAGCGGCCTCGAGTTCGAGGACGTCACCACCGGCGAGGGCGCCGTGGCCGAGGCCGGCAAGCGCGTGACCGTGCATTACACCGGCTGGCTCTACAAGGACGGGCAGCGTGGTCGCAAGTTCGATTCGTCCAAGGACCGCCGGGATCCGTTCCGCTTCCACCTCGGCGCCGGGGAAGTCATCAAGGGCTGGGATGAGGGCGTGCAGGGCATGAAGGTCGGCGGCACCCGCTTCCTGGTGATTCCGTCGGAACTGGGCTATGGCGCGTATGGCGCCGGCGGTGTGATCCCGCCGCATGCGACGCTGCTGTTCGAGGTGGAACTGCTGGCCGTCTGACGGCACGGTTTCCCCTCACCCCCGCCCTCTCCCCGCAAGCGGGGCGAGGGAGTGCTCGGCACGCATCAGCCCCTCGCGAGCTATCCCGAGTGATCCTCTTGCCGGCCCTTCGCGAGCTATCCCTCTCTCGAATCATCCCCTCCCAATCCATCCCCCCGCGAACCACCCTTTTGCGAGGGCGAGTGATCCCCTCTCCCCCGCGAGGGGGAGAGGGTTAGGGTGAGGGGGCTCGTCGCAGGCCGCGAGAGAGGGTCATGCGCCAGCGATGGCCAGCAGTGCCTGCACCGCCTGACCGGTGCTGCCGGGGCCGCTGTCTTCCAGGCTGATGCGCGGCGCCGAGCTCAACTGCGGAAAGTGGTTGGTCAGCGACCGTTCGTAGCCAGGGTCATAGTGATCGCGCATGAGCTCCCCGAAGAGCTCAGCCCATTGCCCGCTCCGCGCCATCCCTTGCCAGCGCTCCACGCGCTCGCGACCGCGCAGCGTCACCAGACCCGCGATCAGCGCATTGAAGCCCTCCGCGTCGGACCGGAAGTGCGCATAGTCCTCCAGCAGCAGCTGCACGCGCCCGGCCTCCGCCATGTCGATCCACACGCAGCGCCCTTGCTGACGCAAGCGCAGGTGCAGCGGCTCCGGCAACTGCACGCCGCCGATCTTGCGGCTCTCGCTCTCGACGAACACCGGCCGCGCCGGGTCGAGCCGCACCATCGCCTGCCACAGCGCCGTGTCGAAGGCCTTCTGGCTCGGCTGGGCCTGGTCGGGCAGGGCGCCGAGCACCGATCCGCGATGACGCGCGAGCGCCTCCAGGTCGAGCACCTGCGCCCCCGCGCCCGCGAGCGCCTGCAGCAAGCGCGTCTTGCCCGAGCCGGTCCGCCCGCACAGCACCACGAAATCGAAGCGCGCCGGCAGCTCGGCCAGCGTCCGGATCACCTCGCCGCGGAAGGCCTTGTAGCCCCCCACCAGCTGCAGCGACTTGAACCCGATCTGGTTCAGGAACCAGTTCATCGCCCCCGAGCGCTGCCCGCCTCGCCAGCAATAGACCAGCGGCCGCCAATGCTTCTGCATCAGCGCCCGGTTCGCGTCCAGATGGGCGGCGATGTTGCGCGCCACGATCGCGGCGCCGACCTTGCGCGCCTCCAGCGGATCCTGCTTGTAGAGCGTACCGACGATGCGGCGCTCGTCGTTGTCCAGCACCGGCCAGTTCACCGCGCCCGGCAGGCGGTCCTCGGCGAACTCGGCCGGCGAGCGCACGTCGATGACCGTGCTGAAACCGTCGAGCCGCGCGAAAGCCTCGGCCGACGCAATGACGTGGTATTGGCTCATCGCCTCACTGCACCGACAGCGCGTCCAGCAGCTCGCTCTCGATCTGCAGCTGCATCCGGCTCTGCTGCAGCGCCGCGCCATCGAGCAGGAAGGTGTCCTCGACGCGCTCGCCCAGGGTCGAGACCTTGGCGAGCTGCAGGTTGATGCCGTGCCGCGCCAGCACGCGCGCGATCGCGTACAGCAGGCCGGCGCGGTCGGTCGCGCTGACCGACAGCAGCCAGCGCTGCGCGCGTTCATCCGGGCGCAGCGAGATGCGTGGCGTGAACGGGAAACTCTTCACCCGGCGCGACAGCCGCCCCTTGCGCGGCTCCGGCAGCGGGCCCTGCGCGACCAGCGCCTGGCCGAGCTTGGATTCCACCAGCGCGGTCAGGTCGCGATGGTGCAGGTCCAGCTCGGGCGCGATGACCTGGAAGGTGTCCAGCGCATAACCGCTGCGCGTGGTGTGCACCTTGGCGTCCAGGATGTTGAAGCCCGCGCCGTCGAAGTAGCCGCAGATGCGCGCGAACAGGTCCTGCTGGTCCTTGGCGTAGACCAGCACCTGCAGGCCCTCGCCGACCGGCGACGGGCGCGCCCGCACCACCGGCTCGGCGCTCGCGACATGGCGCCACAGCGCCCGCGCGTGCCAGGCCAGGTCCGGCGCGTCATGGCGCGCGAAGTAGCTCAGGTCCAGCGTCTTCCACAGCGCGTCCTCGGTGCCCGGCAGCTGCGCCTTCAGGGCCAGCTCCTGCCGCGCTTCCTGCTTGCGGGCCTCGATCTCGGCGGCCATGTTCAGCTTCGCGCCGCCCAGCGCGCGCAGCGTCAGCCGATAGAGGTCCTCCAGCAGCTTGCCCTTCCACGCGTTCCAGACCTTGGGGCCGGTGCCGCGGATGTCGGCCACGGTGAGCAGGTACAGCGCCGTCAGCGTGCGTTCGTCCTTCACCAGCTGCGCGAAGTGCTGGATGACCTCGGGATCGGACAGGTCCTCCTTCTGCGCCACCCGCGACATCGTCAGGTGATGCTCGACCAGGAACACCACCAGCGCCGCATCCGCCTTGGGCAGGCCGTGCGCGCGGCAGAAGCGCCTCGCCTCGACCGCACCCAGGTCCGAGTGGTCACCGCCGCGTCCCTTGGCGATGTCGTGGAACAGCGCCGCGATGTAGAGCAGGGAAGGGCGGTCGAACTGCGCCGCCAGTTGCGAGCAGAAGGGGTACTCGTGGGTGTGCTCGGGGATGAAGAAGCGGCGGATGTTGCGCAGCACCATGAGGATGTGCTGGTCCACCGTGTAGACGTGGAACAGGTCGTGCTGCATCTGCCCGACGATGCGCCGGAACACCCACAGGTAGCGCCCCAGGACCGAGGTCTGGTTCATCAACCGGAACGCGTGCGTCTGGCCCTGCGGCTCCTCGAGCACGCGCATGAACATCGCGCGGTTGGCCGGATCGCGCCGGAACGCGCTGTTCATCAGCCCGCGCGCGTTGTAGAGCGCGCGCAGCGTCTTCGCCGACAGCCCCTTGATGCCGGGCGTCTGCTGGTAGATCAGGAAGGTCTCGAGGATGGCGTGCGGCTCGCGCTCGTAGAGGTCGTCGGCCGCGATCTCCAGCATGCCGCTGCGCTCCAGGAAGCGGTCGTTGACCGGACGCGGTTCGTTGCCCCGCGTGCCGTTGATCTGGTCTTCCAGGTTGAGCAGCGTGATCTGGTTCAGCTGCGTCACCGCCTTGGCCGCCCAGTAGTAGCGACGCATCAGCTTCTCGGACGCGCGCAGCGAGCGGGTCGACTCGTAGCCGAAGCGCTCCGCCACCGCCGTCTGCAGGTCGAAGACCAGCCGGTCCTCGCGCCGCTTCGCCGCCAGGTGCAGCTGGCAGCGGATGCTCTTGAGCACGCCTTCGTTGCGCTGCAGCTGGCGGGCCTCGAAGGGCGTGATCAGGCCTTTGGCCGCGAGCTGCGACCAGGTCCGGCCCAGGCCCGCGCCGCGCGCGATCCAGATCAGCACCTGCAGGTCGCGCAGGCCGCCGGGACTTTCCTTGCAGTTGGGCTCCAGCGCGTAGGGCGTTTCCTCGTACTTCGTGTGGCGCTGGCGCATCTCCAGCGTCTTGGCGCGCATGAAGGCGCGTGGATCGACCGCCTCGCGGAAAGCCTTGTCGAAGCGCTTGACCAGTGGCCGCGAGCCGGCCAGCCAGCGCGATTCGAGCAGCGCGGTCTGGATGGTGACGTCGCCGGCGGCCTCGTCCAGGCACTCGCGCACGGTGCGCACCGACGAGCCGATCTCCAGCCCGATGTCCCAGCAGGCGGTGATGAAGGCCTCGATCGCCTGCTTCAGCGGGCCGGGCTGGTCGGGCATCAAACCGCCCGGCAGCGCATCGGGCAGCAGCACCAGCACGTCGACGTCCGAATGCGGGAACAGCTCGCCGCGGCCGTAGCCGCCGACGGCGACCAGCGCGGCCTCCGGCGCCGCGGCGGCGATGCCGGAATGCGTCCAGAGCGCCTGCAGCGTGCCGTCGACATGCCGGGCCAGCAGGCGCATCAAGCGCGTGGCGGCGGCGACGCTGGCCTTGGCGGCCGCGAAGTCCTCCAACAGCTGCTGCTTGCCGGCCTTGAAGCGCTGGCGCAGATCGGCGACGGTCAGCGGGGCGGCGTCGGAGGGCGCCGCGGCCGGCGATGCGCCGGCCTCGCCCGGCGTCCTGGCGTTCATGCGCGGTCCGCCGCGATCAGGCCGGGACGGCCTGCGGCGCGACGAAGGCCGGCGGCGGCGGCGTGCCGGCCGACTGCGTCAGGATCTCGAAGCCGGTCTCGGTGACCAGCACCGTATGCTCCCACTGCGCCGACAGCGAGCGGTCCTTGGTGACGATGGTCCAGCCGTCTCCCATCTCGCGGATCTCGCGCCGGCCGGCATTGATCATCGGCTCGATGGTGAAGACCATGCCCGGCACCAGCTCCTCGAGCGTGCCCGGGCGGCCGTAGTGCAGCACCTGGGGCTCCTCGTGGAACTTCTGGCCGATGCCATGGCCGCAGAACTCGCGCACGACGCTGAAGCCGGCGTTCTCGGCGAAGGTCTGGATCGCATGGCCGATGTCGCCCAGGCGCGCGCCCGGCTTGACCTTCTGGATGCCCTTCCACATCGCGTCGTAGGTGAAGGAGCACAGCCGCTTGGCCGCGATCGAGCCCTCGCCGACGACGAACATGCGGCTGGTGTCGCCGTGCCAGCCGTCCTTGATGACGGTGACGTCGATGTTCACGATGTCGCCGTTCTTCAGCGGGCGGTCGTTGGGAATGCCGTGGCAGACCTGGTGGTTGATCGAGGTGCAGATCGACTTCGGGTACGGCGTGTAGCCCGGCGGCTGGTAGTTCAGCGGGGCGGGGATGCCTTGCTGGACATTCACGATGTAGTCGTGGGCCAGCTTGTCGAGGTGGTCGGTGGTGACGCCCGGCTTGACGTGCGGGGTCAGCATGTCCAGCACCTCGGACGCCAGACGGCCGGCGATGCGCATGGCGTCGATGTCGGCGCCGGTCTTGATCGTGATGGTCATAAGGCCGGCATTTTAGGCGTTCGGCCATCCCCCCGCAGGGGTGGACGCGTTCCCCATCCGGGGGAACGCGTCATCGGGGCGTCAGCTTCGCAGCGTGCCGGGCCGGGCGGCGCTCACTCGGCCCAGACGATCAGGCCGGTGTAGGCGGTGACCAGCACCACGATGCCGAAGGCGATCCGGTACCAGGCGAAGGGCACGAAGCTGTGGCTGGCGATGTAGCGCAGCAGCCAGCGCACGCAGATCCAGGCGCTGACGAAGGAGAAGAACAGGCCAACCGCGAACAGCGGGATGTCGCCGGTCGACAGCACCGAGCGCTCCTTGTAGAGGCTGTACAGGCCGGCGCCGATCAGCGTCGGGATCGCCAGGAAGAAGCTGAAATCGGTCGCCGCCTTGCGCGACAGGCCCAGCAGCATGCCGCCGATGATGGTCGCGCCCGAGCGGCTGGTGCCCGGCACCATCGCCAGGCACTGCACCAGGCCGACCTTGAGCGCGTCCAGCGGGCTCATGTCGTCGACCTCGTGGATGCGCACGGCGCTTTGCTGGCGGCGTTCCGCCCACAGGATGATCACGCCGCCGATGATGAAGGTGCTGGCCACCACGACCGGGGTGAACAGGTGTTCCTTGATCGCCTTGCCGAACAGCAGGCCCAGGACCACCGCCGGCAGGAAGCCGATCGCGACGTTGAGGACGAAGCGGCGCGCGCGGGCGTCGCTGCCCAGTCCGGCGGCCGTGTCGCGCAGGCGCTGCCAGTAGACGATGATCACGGCCAGGATCGCGCCGGTCTGGATCGCGATGTCGAAGACCTTGCCCCGCGCATCCTCGAAGCCGCCCAGCAGCGCGCCCGTGAGGATCAGGTGGCCGGTCGACGAGATCGGCAGGAATTCGGTCAGGCCCTCCACGATCCCCATGATCGCGGCCTTGATCAGCAGCACAGTGTCCAAACTACGACTCCAGAATGCCGCCTCGCTCGGGTCCGGAGGCGGTCGGCGCGGATCATAGCCCTGGCTCGGGAAGGGTTTGCCGCAGCGCAGCATTGATGTGGGCGCTCCGGCGTGAGGGGCGCGTGACGGTGCCGCCACGCCGTCATGCGGGGCGTCGCCTGGCCAGGGGACGCCGCGCGCGGCGGGTACTGCCGGCTTGACCGGGCTGAAAGCGCGCCGCTACATTACTGACCGGTTAGTCAGTTAGCAGTCCTCCATCCCCCCATGCCTCGCGCTTCCGCCAAGACCGACAGCTCCGCGCCGTCCTCCGCCCGACAGCGGCGCAAAGAGGCGCGTCCGCAGGAGCTGCTCGAAGCCGCGCTGTCGCTGTTCGTCGAGAAGGGCTTCGCCGCCACCCGTTCGGAGGAAGTGGCCGCCAAGGCGGGGGTTTCCAAGGGCACGCTCTACCTCTACTTCCCCTCCAAGGAGGAGCTCTTCAAGGCGGTGGTGCGCGAGGCCCTCGGCAGCAAGATCGCGGAAGGGATTTCCGAGCTCGCCAAGCACCAGGGCTCGATGGCGGAGCTGCTCACCTGGATGCTGTGGACCTGGTGGGAGCGCCTGGGCCGGACGCCGGCCGGCGGCATCCACAAGATCATGATGAGCGAGGCCCGCAACTTCCCGGAGCTGGCCGCGTTCTACAACGACGAGGTCATCGATCCCTGTTGCGAGCTGCTGGCAGAGGTGGTGCGCCGCGGCGTCGCCTCGGGCGAGTTCCGCGAGGTCGATCCGGATGCGGCGGTGATGGTGCTGATCGGGCCGATGCTGCACCTGGTGCTGCATGAGCACTCGATCGGCGCGGCCGGCGTGACCCACGACCACAAGTGCACGCCGGAGCAGGTGCTGTCGCTGCAGCTCGAGCTGATGTTCGAGGGACTCCTCAACCGCCCGCGCCATCCGGCCCCACCCCGGTCGCCCGCCTAGAATACCGCCCGCATTCGGCGCGCCAAGGGGGCCGCCAGAGGACTGAACATGAACTTCGAACAAGCCCGCTTCAACATGATCGAACAGCAGATCCGCCCGTGGGATGTGCTGGATCCCTCGGTGCTGGCCCTGCTGGCCGTGGTCAAGCGCGAGGACTTCGTGCCCGCCGCCTACCGCAACGTGGCCTTCACCGACGTCGAGCTGCCGCTGGCCAATGGCCAGAAGATGCTGCCCCCGCGGGTCGAGGCCCGCTGGATGCAGGAGCTGCAGATCGAGCGCCACGAGAAGGTGCTCGAGATCGGCACCGGCAGCGGCTACATGGCCGCGCTGCTGGGCCACAAGGCGCAGCAGGTCTTCAGCGTCGAGAAGGACGCCGCGCTGGGCGGCGCCGCCCGCGACGCGCTGCGCCGCAATGGCGTGCTGAACGTGACGGTGGTCGAGGGCGACGGCGTCAAGGGCCTGCCCGGCGAGGCGCCGTTCGACGTGATCCTGCTGTCCGGCTCGGTGCCGCAGGCGCCGCAGGCGCTGCTGGACCAGCTCAAGATCGGCGGCCGCATGGGTGTGATCGTCGGCGACGAGCCCGCGATGAGCGCGCGCATCATCACCCGCACCGGCGAGCGCGAGTTCACGACCAAGAACCTGTTCGAGACCGTCGTCCAGCGCCTGGACGGTTTCGACACCGGATCGCATTTCACGTTCTGAGCGGAGGGCGCGCGGCGGGCGGGGCGCTGGCAGCCCATCGCGCGTTATTGCCGTCACGGGGTGCGAAGACTGCAAGTCGTCGCATTTCTTTCGAGACAGGGGGGCGAGGTGATCTATAACCTCGCCCGGCACCGGAGCCGGGTCGGCGGCGATCGACCGGCGGGTGCCCTGGACCTGGATACCGGCCGCGGCACGTCCGCGGCCGGTCCGCAGTTGGATCGCTCCGAAGAACATCACATCGACACGAGGAAGCCTCATGGCCGCTGAACGCCGTACGTCTCCGATCTCCCGCCTGCCGCGGGTTTCGCTCCTGGCCGCGGCGCTCGCGCTGATGGCCGGGGCGGCCCAGGCGCAGAGCCTGCAAGAGCTGTACGACGCGGCCCGCGCCTACGACGCCACCTACCTGGCGGCGCGGGCGACGGCGGAATCGGCGCAATACCGCTACGGCCAGGCGCTGGCGCTGGCGCGTCCCTCGGTCGGCGTGGGCGTCAGCTCGACGCGCTCGGAACTCGACCCGCCCGGCAGCGGCGTGCAGCGCGACCGCTTCGGCAACACCGTCACCAATGCCGGCCTGAATGCCAAGTACGCCGTCTTCAACCGTCCCAACCAGGGCTCGATCGACCAGGCCCGACTGGGCGTCGATGTGGCCGAGTCGGACCTCGCCACGGCCGAGCAGGACCTGATCGTCCGCGTCGCGCAGGCGTACTTCGACGTGCTGGCGGCCAAGGACACGCTCTCGACCTCGAGCGCCAACAAGGCCGCGATCGCGGAGCAGCTGGCTTCGGCCAAGCGCAACTTCGAGGTCGGCACCGCGACCATCACCGACACCCGCGAGGCGCAGGCCCGCTACGACCTGGCGACCGCCCAGGAGCTGGCCGCCGACAACGACCTGCGCGTCAAGCGCGTCACGCTGGACCAGCTGGTGGGGCGCGTCGGCGTCGAGCCGCGTCCGCTGGCCGTGCCGGTGGTGCTGCCGCCGGTGGCGCCGTCCACGGTCGATCCGTGGGTCAGCCAGGCCGAAGGCGGTCATCCGGCGATCCGCAAGGCCCAGCTGGGCCTGGACATCGCGCGCTACGAGATCGAACGCGCCAAGGGCGCGCGCCTGCCGACGGTCGACCTGACCGCGCAGCTCGGCGTGCAGCGCTCCACCGGCGAGGGCGTGCAGTACACCGGCAACCTCAAGAACGCCTCGGTCGGCGTCGCGCTGAACATGCCGATCTACAGCGGTGGCGCGATCACCAACCGCATCAAGGAGACGGTCGCGCTGGAGGAGAAGTCCCGCAACGACCTGGACTTCGCCCGCCGCAGCGTCGAGGAAGGCACCAAGCGCGCGTTCTTCGGCGTGCAGTCGCTGCAGGCGCAGGTGAAGGCCTACGAGGCGGCCGAGGCCTCGTCGAAGCTGGCGCTGGAGGCGACCCAGCTGGGCTACAAAGTTGGCGTGCGGGTCAACCTGGACGTGCTGAACGCCCAGACCCAGCTCTACACGACGCAGCGCGACCTGGCCAAGGCCCGCTATGACGTGCTGGTGAACAGCCTCAAGCTGCGCCAGGCGTCCGGCCAACTGCGTCCCGAGGACGTGACGGCGATCAACGCCTTGCTCGCCCGCTGAGCGTCGCGGGACGTCGCAAGGCGTCGCGAACCACCGATGAAGGCCGCCCCAGGGCGGCCTTCGTTCATCCGGCGGCCTGGTGACAGGTCTTGCGCCCCGGACGCGCGACAATCCGCCCCCATGCTGTATGTGATCTCCCCCGCGAAGTCCCTGGACTACGACACCCCCACGCCCGAGGCGCTGGCCGCGTTGGCGGGTCGTCCCCACTTCGTGTCCCAGGCGGCCGAGCTGATCGGGGTCCTCAAGACCAAGACGGCGGCCGACATCGGCGGCCTGATGGACATTTCCGAGTCGCTCGCGACCTTGAATGTGGCCCGTTACCACGCGTGGTCGACGCGTTTCACCGACAGGAACAGCAAGCCCGCCGTGCTGGCCTTCAATGGCGACGTGTACGACGGCCTGCAGGCCGCGACGCTGTCGGTCGATGATCTGCAGTGGGCCCAGCGCCAGCTGGCGATCCTCTCGGGGCTCTACGGCGTGCTGCGGCCGCTGGACCGGCTGCAGCCCTACCGGCTCGAGATGGGCACCGCGCTGAAGAACGAGCGCGGCGGCAACCTCTACGCCTTCTGGGGCGACATCATCGCGGAGCACCTGAACGCGCAGTGCGCGCAGCTGTCGGCGCCGGTGATCGTGAACCTGGCCTCGCAGGAGTACTTCAAGGCCGCCGCCCGCAAGGTGCTGAAGCCGCGGGTCATCGAGTGCCAGTTCGAGGACTGGAAAGGCGGCCGCTACAAGATCATCAGCTTCTTCGCCAAGCGCGCGCGGGGCCTGATGGCCCGGTATGCGATCCAGCACCGGATCGGCACGCCGGCGGGGCTGCAGGATTTCGCGGTCGACGGCTACGCCTACGCGCCCGAGGCCAGCGAGCCGGATCGGCTGGTGTTCCGCCGCCGCGTCGCTGACTGAGCTGGCACACCGGGATACAGGCAGACACCGATCAGTTTGATACCGTTGCGACCATGAGCAATTCGCAATACCTCACGCCTGAACTGCGCGACTGGGTGGCCGCGCAGTTGCGCAATGGCATCACGCGCGAGGCGCTGTATCAGGCCATGCTGACCAGCGGCTGGCAGCCCGACATGGCGCAGCAGGCGCTGGCCGAGCACCGGCCCTTTGAGCCGCCGCTGACGCTGCCGGAGTTGCCCGAGCCGGCGATCGAGCCGGGCTCGCTGCCCGAACCGGACCTGACCGACCAGCGCAGCGTGCTGCTGCCCGACGGCCACCGCGTCGAGATCCTGATGGCGCTGCAGCGGCCACGGGTGATCGTGTTCGGCAACCTGCTGAGCGCCCAGGAATGCGACGCGATGGTCGCCGCGGCGGGTGCCCGGCTGGCGCGCTCGGAGACGGTGGCGGCGCAGCGCGAGGGCAGCGAAGTGAACTCGGCGCGCACCAGCGAGGGCATGTTCTTCGAGCGCGGCGAGAACGAGGTCGTCGCCCGCATCGAGCGCCGCATCGCGACGCTGCTGAACTGGCCGCTGCGCAACGGCGAGGGCCTGCAGGTGCTGCGTTATCGCGTCGGCGCCGAGTACCAGCCGCACTACGATTACTTCGACCCGCGACACGCGAGCAGCAAGGCGATTTTGGAGCGAGGCGGCCAGCGCGTCGCGACGCTGGTGATGTACCTGAACACGCCGGCGCGCGGCGGCGCGACGGTCTTCCCGGACATCAAGCTCGACGTCATGGCCCAGAAGGGCAATGCGGTCTTCTTCAGCTACGACCGGCCCGATCCCAGCACGCTGACGCTGCATGGCGGCGCGCCCGTCGTCGAGGGCGAGAAGTGGGTCGCCACCAAATGGTTACGTCGGGGTGAGTTCGTTTGACGCGGCCTTGACCGGCGCGCGGCTAGACTCGCTGATCATTCCCATGAGCGCTGGCCTGCGCGCCGGCGCGCCTCGAAGAAGGACCACTTGATGAAGTCGTTGATCGCCGCCCTGGGCACCGTGTTGCTGAGCACCCTCGCGCAGGCGCAAGGCCAGCCGCAGCCCCAGCCGGTCCCGCCGGCCACGGCGCCGATCCCCGCCGCGCACGCCGACATGGCCGCGCCGGCCACCGCGCCCGCCGCCACGGCTGCGAAGTCGGACAAGTCCGCGACGTCCACGAAGTCGGGCACCCGGCACAAGACGGCGGGGAAGGCCACGGGGAAGACGACTGGCAAGACCGCTGGCAAAACTGCCGGCAAGACGGCGAAGTCCGGCGGCAAGTCGCACGCTACCGCGAAGAAGTCGGGCGCCAGGAAGTCCGGTACCAAGCAGACGGCGCAGCACGCTTCGTCGGCAGGCAAGACCGGTTCGAAGAAGCTGGCCACGGCCAAGTCGAAGAAGAGCAAGGCGCGGCAGGTGGCCGCCTGAGCCTGGCGGTCGACCGGGGGCGCCCCGCGACGCGGCAACAAGACGCGGCCACAAAAAAAGCAGCCCGAGGGCTGCTTTTTTGTTGGGCGAGGAGCCGGTGCCGGCTCCGGCATCGCTCAGACGCGCTTGCGGTACTCGTGGGTACGCGTGTCGATTTCGATGTTGTCGCCCTGGGCCACGAAGATGGGCACGGGGATTTCGAAACCGGTGGCGATCTTGGCGGGCTTCAGGACCTTGCCCGAGGTGTCGCCCTTGACGGCCGGCTCGGTCCAGGTCACTTCGCGCACGACGCTGGTGGGCAGTTCCACCGAGATCGCCTTGCCGTCGTAGAACACCACTTCCACTTCCATGCCGTCCTGCAGGTAGTTGATGGCGTCGCCCATGTTCTCGGCTTCGACTTCGAACTGGTTGTATTCGGTGTCCATGAACACGTACATCGGGTCGGCGAAGTAGGAGTAGGTGCACTCCTTCTTGTCGAGGATGATCTGGTCCATCTTGTCGTCGGCCTTGAAGACGACTTCGGTGCCGGAGTTGTTCAGCAGGCTCTTCAGCTTCATGCGCACCGTCGCGGCATTGCGGCCACCGCGGCTGTATTCGGTCTTCAGCACGACCATGGGGTCCTTGCCGTGCATGATCACGTTGCCGGCGCGAATTTCTTGAGCGATCTTCATGATGATTCCGGGAGATTGGGTCCGGGCACAGTCACTTGGATGCTTGGAGATCCGAACTGTTCCGGCGGTGTGAGGCGTTCGGCGCTGGTTCGGGGAACCGCGCGTTCAGAACGCGAAAAGCCGCGCATTCTAGCTCGAAAGGCCTGTCACGCGCCACTCGCGCGCCGGGCAAAGGCCTGCAGCCGCGAGGTCAAATCCACTTGCGCCGCCAATTCGGCACGCCATGCGCGCGCCTGCGCGACGGCGGCCGGCCGCTCGCGCAGGGCCTCGGCGCAGGCCGGCGTCCACGGCCCCAGCCCGTTCCACGCGCGCGACAGGGCGCGCCAGTTCGTGGCCCACCGGCCCTCGGCGCCTGCCAGCGCGGCGTCCAGGAAGGCCTCCAGCTTCGGCCCGTGCGCGCCATCGTCCTGGAAGTAGATCTGCCACAGCATCGGCTGGCCGGCCCATTGCGCGCGCACGAAGGAGTCCTCGCCGCGCACGAGGTTGAGGTCGCAGGACCAGAGCAACTGGTCGTAACCGTCCTGCGTCAGATGAGGGAGCGCGAGCGCGCGCTGCCCGTCGCGCAGCAAGGCCGGCACGGCGCTCTGGGCCGCCCCGGGGCAGAGCAGCAGCAGCCAGCCGGGACCGAGCGCCTCGAGCAAGGGCGCCAGCGGCGCCTGCGGATACGCGAACAGGCTCAGCACCCGCTCGCCGGGCCGGCGGCCCCAGCCGCGCGCCGCGCGCCAGGCGTCGCCGTGATGCGCGGTGACGGCGTCGAGGAGCCCGGGCTCCCGGATCAGGCCGCCGGTGCGATCGTTGAAGCCGGGATAGAAGAACCACTTGTCGAGTCCAGCGCCCGGTCCGGAGAACTGCGGCGACTTCAGTCCATGGCTGCGCTCGACGTAGCTTTCGGCGCTGAGGTATTCGAGGTTGATCCACGCCGGCCGGACGGACCGCGCGGCCATCGCGGCGACGAAGGGCGCGGGCAGCTCGCAACCGAAGGTCTCGACGACGACGTCGCCCGGCGCCGCCCCCAAGCTCTCGTCCCAGGGTCGGCAGCTCAGGCCCGGGACGGCCTCCGGCTGCATCCAGGCCAGCGGCGACAGGTCGTCGCACCAGAGCCGCGCCTGCTCGCCGCGCCGGGCCAGGTCGCGCGCCAGCCGCAGGCAGACGCCGAGATCGCCGTAGTTGTCGATGACGCGGCAGAAGATGTCCCAGCTCATCGTGTCAGGAGACTGCTCGGGGGAAGCGGATTCGGCGAGGGCGTCGGGCATCGCGGAATTATCCGGCGGCACAATCGCGCCCCATGAGCACGACCCCCGCCGGCGCCAGCGAAGTGCCGGAGCCTTCTTCCCCGACCGTCCCCGCGGAGCCCCCGCGCGCCGATGCGCCGGCTGCAACCGATGCGCCCGCCGCGCCGCCGCCGTCCCACGCCGAGGCGTGGAACGCCCAGTCCGAAGCCATCGAGGCGGCCGAGTCCCGCCGCGTCGCCGACATGGAGCGCGCCGCCCGCGCGGTCCGCGACCGGCTGCTGGCCGAGGTGCTGGCGCTGCCGGCGCTGCCGGGCGTCTACCGCTACTTCGACGCGCAGGACCATGTGCTCTACGTCGGCAAGGCCAAGAACCTGAAGCGGCGCGTTTCGAGCTATTTCCAGAAGGACCACGGCGGCACGCGCATCGGGATGATGGTGGCGCGCATCGCGCGGCTCGAGACCACGGTGGTGCGCACCGAGGCCGAGGCGCTGCTGCTCGAGAACAACCTGATCAAGGCGCTCAACCCGCGGTTCAACATCCTGTTCCGCGACGACAAGAGCTATCCCTACCTGCGCCTGTCGGGCCACGCCTGGCCGCGCATCAGCTACTACCGCGGCGCGGTCGACCGGCGCCATCGCTACTTCGGCCCGTTCCCCAGCGCCTGGGCGGTGAAGGAATCGATCCAGCTGATCCAGAAGGTCTTCCAGCTGCGGACCTGCGAGGACACCGTCTTCAACAACCGCAGCCGACCTTGCCTGCTGCACCAGATCCACCGCTGCACTGGCCCCTGCGTGCCCGAGGGCCAGAACGACAACTACCGTCGCAACGTCAGCAACGCGGAGCGCTTCCTGCTCGGCGAGACCCAGGAGGTCCTGGACGCGCTGCAGGCGCAGATGATGAGCCACGCCGAGCGCTTCGAGTACGAGCAGGCCGCCGGCATCCGCAACCAGATCACCGCCTTGTCGAAGGTGCTGCAGCAGCAGGCCGTCGACGAGAACAGCGCCACCGGGCGCGATCGGGACGTCGACATCCTGGCGGTGAAGCTGCAGGGCGGACGCGCCTGCGTGAACCTGGCGATGGTGCGCGGCGGTCGGCATCTGGGCGACCGGGCCTACTTCCCGAAACACGTCGACGACGCGACGGCGGTTCAGCTGCTCGACGACGACGATCTGCCGGAGCTGGACGCTTCGGCGGCGGGCGAGGGCGCCGCCGGTGGCGCGGCCCAGCGCCCCGCGCCGCCGAGCCCGGAGCGCCAGGTCCTGGAGGCCTTCATCGCCCAGCACTACCTCGAGATGGCGGTGCCCTCGCTGCTGGTGCTGTCGGAGCCGGTCGATCCGGCGCTGGCCGAGGCGCTGAGCGCGCAGGCCGGCTATCGCGTCACCACGCAGGCGCAGCCGCGCGGCCAGCGCCGCATCTGGCAGGAGATGTGCGTCAAGGGCGCCGAGATCGCGCTGGCGCGGCTGCTGTCGGAGGAGGGCTCCCAGCAGGCGCGCACGCGCGCGCTCGTGGATGCGCTGGACCTCAGCGTCACCGAGCTCGACAAGTTCCGCATCGAGTGTTTCGACATCAGCCACACCGCCGGCGAGGCGACGCAGGCGTCCTGCGTCGTCTTCGAGGGCCACCAGATGCAGAGCAGCCAGTACCGGCGCTTCAACATCGAGGGCATCACCGGCGGCGACGACTACGCGGCGATGCGGCAGGTGCTGACACGCCGTTACAGCAAGATGGCCGAGGCCGCACAGAATGGCACCGGTCGTCTGCCGGACCTGGTCCTCGTTGACGGCGGCAAGGGGCAGGTGTCGATGGCGCGCGAGGTCTTCGAGGAACTCGGCGTCGACCTGAGCCTGATCGTCGGCGTCGAGAAGGGCGAGGGCCGCAAGGTCGGACTGGAGGAACTGGTCTTCGCCGACGGGCGGGAGAAGGTCTACCTGGGCCGCGATTCGGCGGCGCTGATGCTGGTCGCCCAGATCCGGGACGAGGCCCACCGCTTCGCCATCACCGGCATGCGGGCCAAGCGGGCGTCGATCCGCACCGGCGGCTCGCGGCTGGAGGACGTGCCGGGCGTGGGACCGAAGAAGCGCGCGCAGCTGCTGCAGCGTTTCGGCGGCGTGCGCGGCGTGGCGGGGGCGAGCGTCGAGGAGCTGTGCAGCGTCAAGGGCATCTCGCGCGAGCTCGCCGAGGACATTTATCGCGCGCTGCATTGAATGCGGCGCGGTGGGTTGGGAATGGAGTCATGACAACGATCGATCGGATCCCCGGGAGGGACGCGGCGCGCTGGGGCGCCAAGGTGGCGCTCGCGCTGATGCTGGCCGCCTGCGGGGCGCCCGCGCCGCAGGCGCCGTCGCGGCCTCCGGCCCAGCCACCGGCCGCCGCGCCGGAGGCGGCGGTGACGCCCGCGGCGCCCGCCGCGCCGGTCGCGCGCCGCGGCCTGCCGCTGCCCGCGCCGCGCGCGGTGAGCTCTCACGAGGCGCTGCGGCGCCAGGCGGCCGAGCGCATGGTGGCCGCCAATCCGGACGGCACCTACATGGGCGAGGTGCCGCCCCAACTGCTGGCGATCCCGGTGCTGGAGATCGAACTCAACCAGGACGGCTCCATCCGGCACATCCGCGTGCTGCGCAAGCCGAGCCAGGCCGAGGACACCATCGAGGTCGCCATCGCGGCCGTGCGCCGTGCCGCGCCTTTCGGCGACGTGAGCCGGCTACCCAAGCCCTGGAAGTTCGTCGAGGTCTTCCTCTTCGACGACGACCGCCGCTTCAAGCCGCGCACGCTGGACGATTAAGCGACAGCCGACGGTTCGCCGCCTGGAACCTGGGCCACAATGCCGCCCATGTTCTGGACGCTGCCAACCCTGCTGACCTGGGCCCGCATCGTGGCCATCCCGCTGATCGTCGGGGTGTTCCACCTGCAGATGACGCCCGCCCATCAAAACCTGCTGGCCACCGTCCTGTTCATCACGGTGGCCCTGACCGACTGGGCGGACGGCTACCTGGCGCGCAAGCTCAACCAGACCTCGTCCTTCGGCGCCTTCCTGGATCCGGTGGCCGACAAGTTCCTGGTCTGCGCGGCGCTGCTGGTGCTGCTGGAGCAGGGCCGTGTCGACGCGCTGGTGGCGCTGGTCATCGTGGGGCGGGAGATCGCCATCTCCGCGCTGCGCGAGTGGATGGCGCAGATCGGCGCGTCGCGCTCGGTGGCCGTGCACATGCTGGGCAAGCTCAAGACCACGGTGCAGATGGTGGCCATTCCCTTCCTGCTCTTCAACGGCACGCTGTTCGGCGTGATCAACACCGCCGCGTGGGGCACCTGGCTGATCTACCTGGCCGCGGTGCTGACCATCTGGTCGATGGTCTATTACCTGCAGAAGGCGCTGCCCGAGATCCGCGCCAAGGTGCGCTGAGCCGTCCCCCCGCTTGTATCGGGACTTCCCCCTTGTCGGGGCCCGAGGGCAATGCGTCTAGAATCCGCTTCCCGCGCCGTTCGGCGGCCTGGCAAACCAATGAGGGGGTACCTTCGTGAACAAGTCCGAATTGATCGAGCACATCGCCAAGCAGGCGGACATTTCCAAGGCCGCCGCGGGGCGTGCGCTGGAAGCCGTGATCGGCGGTGTGAAGACCACGCTCAAGAAGAACGGGACGGTGTCGCTGGTGGGCTTCGGCACCTTCAGCGTCACGAAGCGCGCCGCGCGCACCGGCCGCAACCCGCGCACGAACGAGGCGATCAAGATCAAGTCGGCGAAGGTGCCGAAGTTCCGTCCGGGCAAGGCCCTCAAGGACGCCGTGAACTGACCAGTTCCCGGGCGCTTAGCTCAGTTGGTAGAGCGGCTCCTTTACACGGAGTAGGTCGGCGGTTCGAGACCGTCAGCGCCCACCAAACCCGAGGCTAGAATGCCGCGGCGCAAAGGCGAACCCCGGTTCGCCTTTGTCGTATGTGACGCCGCCCGATGGGCGGCCAGACGCGAGGCCGGCCCCTGCACCGGCCCGTGCGCGTCGACCCTTCCGAGATGACCCGAGGTTGTTGATGTTTGATTTCGTACGCAAGCACACGCGGCTGCTCCAGTTCCTGCTGCTGATCGTGATCCTGCCGTCCTTCGTGCTGGTGGGCGTGGAGGGCTACAGCCGCTTCATGGAGGGGGGCAACACCGCCGTGGCGAGCGTGGACGGCCACAAGATCACGCAGTCGGAATGGGACGCGGCGCTGCGCCAGCAGGTCGAGCGCATGCGCCAGCAGGCGCCGACGATGGACCCGAAGGTCTTCGACTCGCCGGAAGTGCGCAAGGACGTGCTGGAGAACCTGCTGCGCGAGCGCGTGCTGGCCGCGGTCGTGACCGACGAGCACCGCAACATCACCGATGCGCAACTGGAGGAGATCGTCCGCACCGATCCCCAGCTGGCGCCGCTGCGCGGCCCGGAAGCCAAGCAGATCCTGGCCCAGCAGGGCCTGACGGTGGACGGCTTCCTGCAGCGCCTGCGCCAGGAGCTGCAGATGAACGGCGTGCTGGGCCCGATCGCGCAGAGCGCGCTGCCCACGCAGGCCAGCGCCGGCCTGGCCTTCGACGCGCTGCTGCAGCAGCGTGAGCTGCGTTTCCAGAACTTCGCCGCGAAGGACTTCGCCGCGACGCTGGTGCCCAAGGACGCGGACCTGGAGGCCTACTACAAGGACCCCAAGGTCTCGGCCAAGTTCCAGCTGCCCGAAAGCGCCGACATCGAATACGTCGTGCTGGACGCCGCCGCGCTGCAGGGCGGGGTGACGGTCAGCGCCGACGACGTGCAGAAGTTCTACGAGCAGAACAAGGCGCGCTTCACCAGCGATGAGGAGCGCCGCGCGAGCCACATCCTGATCAAGGCCGGTGCCGACATGTCGGCGGCGGACAAGGCCAAGGCGAAGGCCAAGGCCGAGGCCCTGCTGGCCGAGGCGCGCAAGAACCCGGCCGGCTTCGCCGAGCTGGCGAAGAAGAACTCGGAAGACCCGGGCTCGGCGGCGAATGGCGGCGACCTGGACTTCTTCGGCAAGGGCGCGATGGTCAAGCCCTTCGAGGACGCGGTGTACGCGCTGAAGAAGGGCGAGATCAGCAACGTGATCCAGTCCGACTTCGGCTACCACGTGATCATGCTGACCGACCTGCGCGGCGGCCAGGTGCGCCCGTTCGAGACGGTCAAGGCCGAGATCGAGTCCGAGCTGCGCAAGCAGCTGGCGCAGAAGCGCTACACGGAGATGGCCGAGGACTTCGGCAACACCGTGTATGAGCAGAGCGATTCGCTGAAGCCGGCGGCCGACAAGTTCAAGCTGGCCATCCAGAAAGCGACGGTGCGCCGCAAGGCCGCGCCGGACGCGACCGGCCCGCTGGCCTCGGCCAAGCTGCTGGAGGCGGTGTTCGATGCCGACTCGCTGAAGAACAAGCGCAACACCTCGGCGATCGAGGCGGGCGGCAACCAACTGGTGTCGGCGCGCGTGGTCGCGTACAACGCCGCGCGCGTGCCGGCGCTGGCCGAGGTCAAGGCGGCAGTCGCGGCGGCCTGGGTGCAGGACCAGTCGGCGGCGGCCGCGAAGAAGGCGGGCGAGGCGCGCCTGGCCGAACTGCAGAAGGGCGGCGACGCGAAGGGCCTGGGCGAGCCGGTGACGGTGTCGCGCGCCAAGCCGGGCGTGCTGCCGCAGAAGGCGCTGGACCAAGTCCTGCGCGCGGATGCGTCCAAGCTGCCGGCCTATGCGGGCGTGGACGTCGGCGATGGCAGCTACCTGGTCGTCAAGATCGAGAAGGTGCTGCCGCGCGATCCGGCGTTGATCGATCCCAAGCGCGCGGCCGAGCAGTACGCGCGGGCGTGGAGTGCCGCCGAGATGGCGGGCTACTACAACGTGCTGAAGAGCGAGTACAAGGCCACGATCAAGCCGTCGGCGCTGGCGGCGACGGCCGCCTCGGCGCCGACGAACTGAGGGCGTCGCGCTGAATGAAGCGGGGCGGCACTCGCGCGATTCGAATGATTTTCAGAAGAATCGCAGAAAGTGCTTCCCACAGAGGAGAAATTCAGCCATAATCTAAGGCTTCTCCGGTGGCTGTAGCTCAGTTGGTAGAGTCCCAGATTGTGATTCTGGTTGTCGTGGGTTCGAGTCCCATCAGCCACCCCACCGAATAGAAGAAAACGCCCGCAAGACGCAAGTCCTGCGGGCGTTTTGTTTTGGCGCCGCAGAACTCTCTACGTCGCCCCATATTTCCAAATTGGGAATATCGCGGTCACCTGGACCGGGCGCGCTTGGACAACTTCAAGCTGTCCCACTTCGCCGAACGCTGCCCGAGCGCCGGCTACGTCCACGACTTCGTGCGCGGTGCGGCGGAGCTAACGGGGCAAGTCACTCGGTAGCGGCGTCTTCGCTTTGCTGAGACTGGAGAACCCTGGACCTGACTCTATCCCCAGCCCGAAGCGCAGGAACGTGACGGCTGCACCCTCAAGGCCGGAGGCCGTGAGGCGGCTGCCGTTCCAGAGGTCGATGTGATCGCCGGTCGACACCTTCTCATTGCCCCGGGTCCAGTAATCCGCGAAGTAGACGATCCCGGTTCGCCCTTTGATCCTCTTCTCCCAGTTCTCACCGGTGATGGTCTCGGGCGACGGGGCAATTCTTTCGATGCGCTGACTCTTCAGCCACACGGCTTGAATGAGCCAGACTCAACGCTGGCGAACGCTGATGGCCTTCATATGAGGGCTCCGGCTCGAGGAGGGGGCTGCATAGAATCGGCCTCACATTCAAGGGAGGCCCCATGGGCGGAGAGATTCGAGAGGAAGCCGGCGGACGCTTTGCGTCCACGATGGTCTACAAGGGTTGGACCATTGAGGCCGCCAGTGGATACGACGCAGTGCAGGACAACTTCACGGCGCATCTCTACTTGACCGCTCCAGGCGGAAGGCCCAAGAAGGAAGACATTCCGCTTCGTTTCTCGTCGCACGAGGCGGCTATTCAGCACGCCATGAACAACGGGATCTCGATCGTCGACTTGCGCTGACAGGCGCTCATGAGCGAGCAGATCGACACCGTCCCCAGGGAGCGCGCCGCGCTCTACTTCATCCAGCTGTCCGTCGGCGGGAAGGTCGTCCCGAAGGAACTACAGCAACGGCTGCAGGACAAGGGCTTCGTCACCGCGCTGTGCGAGGGCGGCCGGCGCTGGCTCACGGAGCGTGGCGATACGATCCACCGCCGTGGCAGGGAGTAGATGAGGCGCAGGTTCTGGACATGGACCAACCGGGTGGGCCTCGCCGTTGGTTGGATCGCTTCGATAGTGGTGTTCGGTGTGGCCCGCGAGTTCAACGCTTCGGAGTGGCTGAAAGCGCTGGAAGTGGCGATCAGCATGTTCGCGGCGGTTGGCACCGTCGGGGCCGTTGTTGTCGCGCTCGATTTGGCCGGACGCAGCGACTCGCTCGAGGACCGACGAAGCACGGTGGCGGCGCGAATGGCCGCTGTGCGGCTTCTTCCTCCGTTGCAGGCGCTTGAGGACCAAGCTTCGACGGTAGCGAGAGAACTGAACTACACCGACATTCCTCACGTTGGCCGACACAGGGGCATGCGAGATCGAATGCTCCGAGGCGAGCTCTTCGGAGAATCCGTTCTTAACCTGGAAGATGCTGATGTCGCGGCGACCGAATGGTTGGTGCCGAATCTTGCGCAAGATCTGTCCCAAGCGCTGATGGCATTCCGACTGCTCAGAGCGGAAATCGTGGAGTTTGACGAGCATAAATTCGGTGATCGCGGCCCGATCAGCGGAGAGGACATGCTGCGGTGGGAACGCGAGTCCAAAGAAGGGGCGGAGTTGATCTCGCGAAGTGTGAAAGCGCTTCTTGACCTCACCCCTCGTCGCGTTCGATAGGGCGCTGCTGGCCGCCCTGTGCGTCGGCTTCCCTCCGACCTCGATGGCGCCTTCAAGACGTCGAACTGATGTGCGTGATCAGCCCTTTCGAACCTCCATTCAGGAAGTACCCCGACAGGACTGCGCTGCCGATCGAGAAGGTTTTCGGCCTGTTCGATCCGTCCCAGTAGGCCGTGTGGCCCGAGACATCCATGAACAGCGAGAAGTCGTAAGTGACGCCGCTGCCCTTGCTGGTGACCGGGGCGACCTCCGTCGCGGCGTGATTGCCATCCAGATCGTCGAGCGTCGTCACGGGCGCGGTGTCGTCGTGGTCCGCCTGGTAGCGTTGGCGCAGTACCGCAATCGCTCGTTCAGCGCCCCCGACGTGGTCCCTGCGGAAGTCCTTGCCGAGGAAATACTCGTAGGTGAAGCCGCCTGAGCTGATATTCAGCTTCGCCTGCACGACGGAACGGTTTGAAGATTGCGGTCCGAGCGCCGGCTGAAGCATCCGGCGCTGGGCAAGCACCCGAGCGGAGCGATCAGCGAGCGATTGGATCGCGTCCGGATCGCTGCCTTGAAGCTGCCGAGTTGCCGTCGCCGCGGCCGGCTTCTGGTGCTCGGGGTGAGCGTTGATGTCTCGACCTCTCATCTCCCACTCCCATGGTGATTGCGGGCTGGCTCGAGCCGCGCCAAGGGATGATGACCGCCGTCGACCGCGGACGCCATCGGTCGATTGCTGAGATCGGTCCGTCCAAATCGCTTAGGCGTTCGTGGGAATGGCTAGCCGCTGCTTCGGAGATCCGCCCTCGTTTCGGCGCCCCGATGCCGCTGGCGCGCGAAGTCTTGCATCAACGCTTCATTGAAGTGAAATTCGCGCTGGCATGACGACTTCTTGAGGCTTGCGCGACCCCTGCTTGATCCCCTCTTGATCTGGCTAACAGCCCGATACGAAACGCCATTTCGAGGGTCAACGACTGGCACCGCCCCCCCGTTGGCGGGACATCACAGCCACCCTGGATGTCCCTCCATGCGCATCTCCTTCCGTCTCACCGCGCTGGCGACCGCGGCGCTCGCCACGCTCCTCGCCGGATGCGTCGCGCCGTCGCACACCGTCGTCCATGCCGATGCCTCCTACCGCGTCGCGCCCGTCTGGACACCGCCCCCTCCCGAACCCGTCATCAGCGTCCAGGTCGAACCGCCGCTGGTGCAGCCGGCACCCGTCCTCGTCGACGTCGCGCCGCCGCCGATGCTGGTGGAAGTGCCGCCGCCCCAGCCTTATCCCGGTGCCGTCTGGACCGGCGGTTATTGGGGCTGGCAGGGCCGCTGGGTGTGGTGCGCGGGGCGGTGGGCATCGCCGCCGCGCACCGATGACGTCTGGGTCCAGCCCTATTACGAGCATCGCGATGGCGCCGTCGTGTTCGTCTCCGGCTTCTGGGCGGCGCGCGGCGTGGCCTTCGTGCCGCCAGCGCCGGGACTGCATCTCTCGATCCAGGTCGCGATCGGGGGAGGGACCCGCCCCGTCGGCCCGATGGGCGTGTTCGTGCCGCCGCCGCCCGGGTCGCGTCCGGGCCTCATCGTGCCGGCGCCGATCGGCACGCCGCCGGCGGTCGTCGTCAGCGCGCCGCCGGTGACCAACATCGGCATGCGCATCCAGAACAACACCACGCAGATCAATCACACGGTCATCAACAACACGGTGAACAACACGACGAACGTCAACAACGTTCGCAATGTCACCAACATCACCAACGTCACGATCGTGGCGCCGCCCGGATCGACCGCCGACGGCAAGGCCTTCCATGGCGATGTGCCCGCGGCCTCGCACCTCGCCGCGGCCATGCCGACCTTCGGGCATGTCCATGCGGCCGCGCCGCCGCCCGTGAGCGCGCCGCCGCTGCCCAATGCCAACGGCGGTCGTCCTGCCGCCTTCGGGGCAGCGCCACAGGCCATGCCGACCTCGGCGTCAACGCCGATGCCACCCGGCCATGCGGCACCGCCGCAGGCGGCGACCGGCCTGCCGCCATCCACGCGGCCGACATCGGATCCCGCCGCCCTGCAGCATGAGCGCGACTTGCAATTGCTGGAACGTCAACAGCAAGAGCACCAGCAACAAGAACGCCTGCTGCAGGAGCGCCAACAGCAAGAACGCCTGCTGCAGGAGCGCCAACAGCAAGAACGTCTTCAGGAGCGTCAGCAGCAAGAGCGCCAACAGCAGTGGGGCCAGCAACAAGCGCATCAACAGCAAGAGCAGCAGCAACGCGAGCAGCAGTTGCAGGAGCAGCGTCTGCAGCAGCAGCAGCAGCAGCAGCACCGCCAGCAATGGGAACGGGCGCAAGCGCGCGAGCAGGGCCATGAGGACGCCCGCGACGGCAACCCGGCGTCGCACCGCCCGCCGGCCAGCGCGCCGCCGTCGCGCGAGGCCGGTCGCCCGGACGATCACCGCCGCGATGCCCGCGACGCCGAACGGGCGCGCGCCCGCGGGCAGGACCGGTCGCACGGGCAGGAACAGGAGAAGGAAAAAGAGAAGGAAAAGGAGAAGGAGAAAGACCGGGACCGCTGACGCGCGCGCGGTTCCCTAGAATCGCGCCGCATGTACCGACTCCGACTCACGCTCGCGCTGTCCGCCATGCTGACGCTGGTCTGCCTCCAGGCCGGCTTCGTCTACCTGGGCACGGTGCGCGTGGATGGCTACGCGCGCCACAGCCGCCTGACCAGCGACCTGTTGTCGGAGTTGCTGGACCTTTCCGCCAACAAGCAGCGCCTGCGCAACTGGGCCGCCCAGCAGGTGATGGGGGCCGGCGCCACCGACGCCGCGCGCGAGCGCCTGCTCGACGCGATGGATGCCAGCGTGCGGCGCCTGGACGAGGTGACGCGCCGCCATCTCGAGTCCTGGCAGGACATCGCCGAGCGCGACGGCGTCCCGGTCCCGGCCGAGGCCACGCAGCTGGTGGACATCAGCGCGCTGCTCGGCGAGAGCCTCGTCGAGTTGCGGGACCAGTTGCGCGCGCTGACGCCGCACCAGGACCGGGAAGGCTTCGAGGCCGTCTGGCGCCAGCTCAACCAGGTCTTCGACATGACCCACGGCCGCGACCTGCGCGACCTGCTCAACGGTGCGATCGAGAGCCAGCGCAAGGCGGTCCCGATCGCCCGCGCCGCCACCGAGCAGGGCATCGAACGGCTGCGGCTGCAGGCGGTGGCGATGGTCGGCATCACCTTCGCGCTCGCGGTCCTGCTCAGCCTGCACCTGAGCCGGCGCCTGAAGCGGCCGCTGGATGCGCTGCTCGAGGGCGCCCAGGCGGTGCAGGCCGGTCGGCTCGATCACCGCATCCCCGTCGGTAGCGGCGACGAGTTCGACCATGTCGCCCGGCGCTTCAACGCGATGGCCCAGGAGGTCCAGCAGCACCGCGAGGCCGCCGAGGCGGTGCGGCGCGGCCTGGAGGACGAGGTGCGCGCCCGCACCGGCGAACTCGAGCGCGCGCATCAGTCGCTGCAGCAGCTCGACCACCGCCGGCGACAGCTCTTCGCCGACCTCGGCCACGAGCTGCGCACGCCCGCGACCGTGATCCGCGGCGAGGCCGACGTCGCGCTGCGCGCGGCGGCGCTGCCGGTCGAGGACTACCGGCTGGCGCTCCAGCGCATCGTCGCCGCCGTCAAGCAGCTGACCGGCCTGGTGGACGACCTGCTGCTGATCGCGCGGGCCGAGGCGAACGAGCTCGACATCGCGCGCGACTGGCTGCCGCTGGGAACGCTGCTGGACGGCGCGATCGCGCAGGCGAGGGCGCTGGCCGCGGTCCATCGCCTGACGCTGGCGGTGGACGCGGTGCCCGATGGCATCGACGTGCATGTCGACGAGACCCGGCTGCGCCAGGCGCTGGTCATCGTGATCGACAACGCGATCCGCTACTCCCGCCCGGACAGCACGGTCCACGTCGCCTGGGCCGCCGGCGAGGGCCGGCACCGGATCAGCGTGATCGACACCGGCATCGGCATTCCCGAGGACGAGCTGCCGCTGGTGTTCGAGCGCTTCATGCGCGGGCGGCTGGCCCGCGACCATCGCGCCGACGGCACCGGCATCGGCTTGTCGATCGCCCGGTCCATCCTGGCCGCGCACGGCGGCGCGCTCGAGATCGAGAGCCGCGTCGGCGCCGGCACCACCGTCCACCTCATCTTTCCCGACTCCCACGACGCGCCGCTGGTGACAGCCGGTGCCCACGACGAATGAACCGACAGATCCTGCTCATCGAGGACGATGCCCGCATCGCCGACTTCCTGCGTCGCGGCCTGAGCGCCGAGGGCTACGTGGTCGAGGTGGCGACGACCGGGCCCGAGGGCCTGGCCCGCGCCCGCACCGGCGAGGCGGCGCTGATCATCCTGGACCTGATGCTGCCGGGCCTGGGCGGCCTGGACCTGTGCCAGACGCTGCGCGCCGAGGGGCATCACGCGGCCATCCTGATGCTGACCGCGATGGACAGCACCGCCGACAAGGTCCGCGGCCTGCGCCTGGGCGCGGACGACTACATGGTCAAGCCCTTCGACTTCGAGGAGCTGCTCGCGCGGCTGGTCGCGCTGCAGCGCCGCGGGCGCGAGCAGCGGGTCGAGGCCGCCGTGCTCCGCGTGGCCGACCTGACCTTCGATCGCGAGCGCATGCAGGTGCGCCGCGCCGACCGGCCCATCACGCTGACCGCGAAGGAGCTCGCCTTCCTGGAGCTGCTGATGAGCGCGCCGGGCCGGCTGTTCAGCCGTGAACGGATCCTGGCCAACGTGTGGGGCGCGCAGGTCGATCCGCTCACCAACGTGGTCGACGTCTACGTGCGCCGGCTGCGCGCCAAGATCGACGAGGGGCACGCGCTGCCGCTGCTCAAGACGGTGCGGGGCCTGGGTTACCGGATGGACGACGCGGCCGAGTAGCCGGCCTGTTCATCTGCGGTTCATCTGGATCGCCGCTTCGGTTCATCTTCCGTGCGGCTCGGGTTCATGCGGGCTTTCCAGAATCGATCCTGCGCCGGGTCTTCCGGCGCGGCGCCGAGCAGGCGCTTCTCTCAACGATCGATCTGGAGCCTTCCTACATGACCGTCACCGCCCATCTCCGCGATGCCTCCGCTGTCCGCTCGAGCCCGGGGTCGCTGTCCCGCGCCCGCTGGGTGCCCACGCTGGCCGCGCTGATGCTCGGCGCCGCCGCCGGCACCGCCTCGGCCCAGGACCGGGCCGCGTCCACCGCCAGCTGCGTTGCCGCGGACCGGGCGCAGATCGCGGCGCTCTTCGACCGCTGGAACGCGTCGCTGGCCACCGGCAGTCCCGATCGCGTCACCGCCAACTACGCGCCCGATGCCGTGCTGCTGCCCACCGTCACCAATGAGCCGCGCACCACGCCGGCCGAGATCCGTGACTACTTCGTGAAGTTCCTGAAGAACAAGCCGCAGGGAACGATCGACAAGCGCGTCATCAAGATCGACTGCAATGTCGCGCAGGACGTCGGCACCTACACCTTCCGCTTCGCCGACGGCAGCTCGGTCAAGGCGCGCTACACCTACGTGTACCAGTGGCGCGACGGGCAATGGCTGATCGCGCATCACCACTCGTCGGCGATGCCCGAAGCGACGCGTCCCTGATCAGCGGGCTGCCGTCGCGGCGGCCTCACCGTCGCAGCGCAGCCCGGACACGCCGAGCATCCGCGCCGCCGCGCAGGCATTGATGCCGCCGGTCGCGCTCATCGAACCCAGGAGCGCGCGCCGCAGGCGCGGCGCATCGGCCACCGGGTCGGCCGCGCGCAGCAGCGCGACGACGCCGGTGACGTTCGCGGCGGCGAGCGAGCTGCCGGTGTCCATGTCGTAACCGCCGTTGGGCACCGTCGTCAGCACCGCGCGCCCGGGCGCGACCAGCCAGCCGTCCGCGTCCGCCTCGGCCGCATCGCCGGCGCTGGCCACGACCAGCGCACCGGGCACCTCGCTGGGAAAGCCTTTGCCGAGCCGCTCCGGCGGCGCCGCGGCGACCAGCACCGCGCCGCGCGACTGCGCATGGCGCGCCAGGCGGGTCAGCAGCGGATCGCTGGGGCCGCCCAGGCTCAGGTTGATCACGTCGGCGCCGTCCGCGATGGCCGCGCCCAGCGCCTGCGCCAGCGTGAACGAGTTGCAGCGCGCCGTGCCCGGCCCGGGCCGCTCCGCGCGCGATTCGGTCCAGCAGGCGCGGTAGCTGGTGATCACCGCGCCGGGCGCCAGGCCGACGATGCCCTGGCGGTTGTTGGCGCGCGCGGCGATCAGGCCCATCACCTCGGTGCCGTGGCGCTCGGGCACGCCCTCGACCAGCGCACCGCCGCCCGAGACATAGTCCCGCTGCCGCGCGACCTGGCCGGACAGGTCCGGATGGCGCGCATCTACGCCGGTGTCGATCACCGCGACCTTCACCCGTGCGCCCACGCTGACCTGCTGCAGCGCGGCCGCGGACATCTGCTGGAAGCCCTTCTGCAGGCCGAAGTAGGGGTCGTTGTAGGGCGCTCCGGGCGTGCCGAGCGTGGTGCTGGGCGAGGTCGCCGCCGCGGCGGACGCCGAGGCCGTGCCCGTGTCGATCGACGGTCCACCCGTCGCACTCGTTGCGCTCGTCGCGCCGGGCCGCGTCGCGGCATCGCCGCCCTGCGGCCCGCCGGCCAGCGTCTCGAACTCGTTCAGCGGCTGCGCCAGCTTTACGCGCGCGTCGCGTCGCACGCGCGTCAGCAGCGCGCCCACGTCGTCGTCGCCGGTCAGCGTGAACAGCATGCAGCGCAGGTTCAGCGGCGCGATGGTCCACGCGGCTTCCTCGTGCAGGTGGTACTCGCGCGCCAGCGCCTCCGACAGCGCCGAAGCGCGGGCGCTGCCCGCGTAGCCGGCCATGCGGCGGTAGTCGCCGCGCGGCGATCCACCCGCGCCGGACAAGGGCTCGCCCCGGTCCTCGACGGCCAGGATCACACGGCGCGTTTCGGCCCGCGGCTCGGCCCGCGGCGCACTCGCCGCGGTCGACGGGCCATCGGGCGCGACCGTCGCCGTGGACGGCGCCAGCGGGGTCTCGTCGCCTGGTGTGGCCGCCAAGGCCGCCAGGGCCGGGGCGGCCATCACGGCGAGCGAGGCCAGCGCCACGAGCCGACGTGCGACGCCGCCGCGTCGCGCGAACTTGCGATCTCCAGCCACCGCTCAGCGCTCCGCGACCGCGCTGCCCACCGGCTCGGCCAGCAGCACACCGGGTTCCGCGCGCAGCTGCTGCACCAGCGCGTGCGCCGGCAGCGAGGCGCCCGATGCCGCCGGCATGGCGGGCGCCAGCAGCAGGCTGCTCGCGTCCTCGTCCGCGCCGACGATGCGCAGCCCGTGGTGCGCGAGCATCTGCCGCAGCCGGCCCATGTCGACGCGCTCTTCCGGCACCAGCCGGACGACCGCGCCGGAAGGCAGCGTCGACGGCTGGCTCAGCGTGACGTAGTCGGAGGCGGGCGCCTCGCCCGGCCAGATCCGCAGGCCGAGCACGCACAGCGCCACCGCCTGCACCGCCACCGCGGCGCTGAGCCAGCGCGTCAGGCGGCCGCCGTCATTGGCGGCCCGGCCCCGTGGCCCCTGGACCGGCATCGTGGGGGCGGCCTCCCGGTCGCGCGCCCAGAGGCGATNTGGATCGCGTCGGCGTCCGCCGTGGCGCCAGCGCTGCCCACGCCCGCGGGATCCTGCATCGCCGCGTGGATGCGCTGCTGCAGCGCGAGTTCGTCCCGGCAATGCGCGCAGTGCGGCAGGTGGGCCTGCACCAGGCGCTGCTGCTCCGGCGTCGCCGTGCCCGCGACGACCCAGGCGATCATGTCCCAGACCTGGCGGTGCTCGTTCGGCGTCACGTGGACCGGATCGGTGGTGGCCTTGCCGGCATCGGAGGGGGTGTCGTGGGAACTCATGGCTGTCCTTCGGTGCCGCTGGCGGGACGGGGGAGGCCGCCCAGCTCGGGCAGCACGTTGCGCAGCCGGACCCGCGCGTGGAACATGCGCGCCTTCACGGTGCCGGTGGCGCAATTCATGATGCGGGCGATGTCCTCGCAGGTCTCGCCCAGGTAATACGCCAGCTCCATCGTCACCCGCTGCTCGGTCGGCAGCGTCGCCAGGCCGCGCATCACCCAGTCGCGCTGCTCGCGGTCGGCGGCCTCGTTGAAGGCGGGTTCGGCCGAGGCCAGTTCCGCTTCATGGACGGCGGAGGCATTGATCTCCTCGGCCGTCACGCCGTCGCGCAGCGCCTTGAGCATGCAGCGGTAGGCGATGCCATGGATCCAGGTCGAGACGCGCGACTCGCCGCGGAAGTTGCCGGCGCTGCGCCACACGATCCAGAGCGCGTCGTTGACGACCTCGTCGGCCAGGTCGGGCCGTCCGCAGCAGCGCAGCACGAAGCGCGACAGGCGCGGCTGGCAATGCCGGTAGAGCTGCTCGAAGCCGGACCGGTCGCCGGCCGCGGCGGCCTGCAGCCAGGTGCGCAGACGCGACTCGAGGGCCGTGTCCGCCTCATTGGGAACAGATGGAAACATGGGGCGACGAATTCTGCAGAAGTGTCGTTCATGGGTGCCACAATCGCCGCCGATGGTTGTCGAGCCCCCTAAAAATGTCGTCATCGCCCTGCTCGTCAGAGGGAGAACCCGGGTCTGGGACCGGCCGCTGGCGGTGGGAATCGCCGCGCTGGCCGCCGCTGCCACGGTGCCCGGCGCCGCCGATGCACAGACTTGGGGCGGCACGCTGTCGGTGGTGTCGGAGCGGGTCTCGCGCGGGCTGAGCCTGAGCGGCGACCATCCCGGCGCGACCGCCGACTTCTTCTACCGCGACGACCGCAACTGGGCCCTGGGCCTGGGCCTGGGCACGCTGGATCCCGACGGCGGCGCGACCGCCGAGGCCATCGTGTCGGCGACGCGCTGGTGGCAGGTCGACGACCACCGGACGCTGACCTTGTCCGGCGCCTATTACGACTACACCGGCCCCGGCGCGGGGCGCCTGCGCTACAGCGAAATCTCCGTCGGCAGCCTCTGGGACGGCGGCGCCTGGGGTCAGTGGGGCGGCACGGTGTCGCTGTCGCCGGACCTGGCCGCGTCGTCCTCGCGGGGCTACGCGGTCGGCCATCCCGGCGCGACCATCGTCGAGCTGACCTGGCATCGGCGCCTGTGGGGCGCGCTCGCCGCCGACGTGGGCTGGGGCATCGTCAGCCCCTGGGGCGGCGAGGGCAGCTCCTACCGCTTCGCCAACGGCGGCCTGAGCTACACCGCCGGCGCCTGGCGCTTCACCGTGTCGCGGCTCTACAGCTCGGTGCCGCCCCAGCAGCGCTGGGTCGCCGGCGTGGCCTGGTCCTTCTGACCGCGGCCGCTCAGCCGGCCTGCTGCTCGAGGAAACGCTGCGCGTCCAGCGCCGCCATGCAGCCGGTGCCGGCGCTGGTGATGGCCTGGCGGTAGACGTGGTCCTGCACGTCGCCGGCGGCGAAGACCCCAGGCACGCTGGTCATCGTGGCGAAACCCTCGGAGCCGCTGCGCGTCAGCACGTAGCCATCGCGCAGTTCGATCTGCCCCCGGAAGATCTCGGTGTTGGGCTTGTGGCCGATGGCGATGAAGCAGCCTTGCAGCTTGACGTCGGTGGTCGCGCCGTCCTGCGTGCTCTTGATGCGCACGCCGGTCACGCCGCTGGCGTCGCCCAGCACCTCGTCCAGCGTGTGGAACAGGTGCAGCTCGATCTTGCCGGCCTGGACCTTGTCCATCAGCTTGTCGACCAGGATGGGCTCGGCGCGGAACTTGTCGCGGCGGTGGATCAGGTGGACCTTGCTGGCGATGTTGGACAGGTACAGCGCTTCCTCGACCGCGGTGTTGCCGCCGCCGACCACGCAGACCTCCTGCTCGCGATAGAAGAAGCCGTCGCAGGTCGCACAGGCGCTGACGCCGCGGCCCATGAAGGACTCCTCGGACGGCAGGCCCAGGTACTGCGCCGAGGCGCCAGTGGCCAGGATCACCGTGTCGGCGGTGTAGACGGCGCTGTCGCCGGTCAGCGTGAAGGGGCGCTTGGAGAAGTCGACGCTGTTGATGTGGTCGAAGACGATCTCGGTCTGGAAGCGCTCGGCATGCTGCTGGAAGCGCTGCATCAGCTCGGGGCCTTGCACGCCCATCACGTCGGCGGGCCAGTTGTCGACCTCGGTGGTGGTCATCAACTGACCCCCTTGCGCCATGCCGGTGACCAGCAGCGGCTTGAGGTTGGCGCGGGCCGCATACAGGGCGGCGGTGTAGCCGGCGGG